>CALGLS010000507.1 GCA_937959375.1 uncultured Saprospiraceae bacterium | reverse complement strand
TGAATTTGTGGTATTGAGTGTGGATGGTAAACTGATGTATCAGTCTCCTAAAAACTCCAATGAATTTATCTCGCAGCGTTTGGATGTTTCTAATTATCCAGCGGGTCAGTATTTTGTAAAAGCAAAGAATCGACATAAGGTGCTTAGTGCTGCTTTTGTGAAGCGGTAGGGGTGAAGAGACCGAAGTCCGAAGACGGGAGTCCGAAGTTTTCCCTATATCGCGAAAGCCCGCCAACGTAATGCTACGTTAGCGGTCTTTTCGTTAGTGGGAAACTTCCGTCTTCGGACTTCCGTCTTCCAAACTCAATCTCCAATTTCCCAATCATCCGCATAAAGGCCATAACAAAAATCCAGTCCTTCTCTGAACATATACGCCTCGTCTTTCAAAGGATCAAAATTGATATGATAAGCAAAAACCTTAATACCAGCGGCTTTTAATTTTTTATAAATATGCCGATGTCTATCAATTGTTTTTCTAGAAACAGCCATGTAATTAATCTTTCGTTTTTTCAATTCTTCCACCTTATTCCAATGAGGAGAGTTCAAAACACTTTCCGAAAGGATAACCTCTTTCACACCTAATTCTTGTGCTTTTTTAGCTGCATCAAATGAAAATAGTTCCATCATTAATCGACTAGGATCAATAAATTGTGGAATAAAAGCTTCTGGATCATTGACTTTATCCGTAATCAAAATCGCATCCGGATGCTTGGCAAACCAATCATTAATTAAAGTCATATCCATTGGTGTAAAACCATCCCCTATTGGCATGGATAAAAAAGTTTTCTTATCAGGAGGTGTCTTTCCTTTATAGCCCGATTTTTTCGCCCATTGCTTCCAGTCGTGTGCAGCTACAAATTGACCATCCATGGTTTTGATAATATCAAGTTCAAATAGTTTGAATCCTTTTTTGTAGGAAAGGTTCATCGCCTCTAAGCAATTGGTATATTTTTTTCCCTTGTAGAGTCCTCCTGCATGTGCAATGATTCTCATAGGATCCTTCGCTTCAGAAAATATTTCGGCCTCAGTTCGGACCGTCTTTCTTGGGTTAAGCCAAGTTTGCGTTTCTATCGTTCTGGCTCGAACAGCCTCACTAACAAATCCAATATTTGAAAGCGCGACATATGCTTCGTGACTAGTCAACTCAGCCAAGTCATTAAAACCAATCGCTTTAAAACCTTCTTTGCGTTCAGATAGTTTATTTCCTGCCGAACTATGCACCATTAAAACAAAATAAGCTTGCTCTTCCACGAGCGTTGTCAATCTGTTTAACAATCGGTCTACTTCCTCTACACTTTTAACCGTATTGAAAACCTCATGCTGGTATTTCCCCTCATCATAGACCAGTAGATTAAATCCTTCTTCTGCTTTCAATTCTTCCATCCCGATGTAAATTGGAGATGACACAATGCTATCCTTTTTTGATCGAGATTTACTTTTCACGTAAACAACATCCTTGTGTTTGACAAAACCTTTTGGTTTCGATTTCTTTTTTTCTTTTGAAATTACTTCATTGGATGTACTAAGAGCGGCCTCATTTAATTGAATAATTTTGTGTTTATGTCCATTGATAAAATTGAGCTTATCACCTTTAATTGCATCCGCCATAAAGGTCATATTCGTTTCTACTCCGGCGCCTTCCAAAATGATTCGTGGAATATCAATTTGTAAAATACTTTTATCAGTAGGATAACTTTTTGACGCTCCATTTGTAATTAGAAACAAATCTCTTGTTTCTATAAAATCATTTAACACCCGAGGCCCCTGCCCCATTAACAAATGATCTGGCAAAATATAGATCGATGTTTCTTCTAGTAGGTTTTCTTTTTTCAAAAAATCAACTAAGTCATTAATATGCTGATCAACGGCACGAACCATGAGTTCGAGTTCACTTTTCTGCTCAGGAAATTGCTCGACCATTCTTTGATCCAACACGCCATTTGGATGATGCGTTGAAATAGTTGACATATAAAAAGCGAAGGGAGCTCCTTTCGATTTGAGTTCCTTGATTTCCTTTTGTGCCAAATCGAAAAGATCTTTATCATGCAAGCCCCAGTAATTCAATTTATACTTTGGATCATAATCTTCTTCCGACTTGATATCGATATCCATTAAGTTGAGCATTTTGCGTGTACCCGCAAAATCCGGATTACCTAACAAATACAATTGATTGTATCCTGCCTTTGACAATGCATTGGAAATACTCGTCACTTTAATATCCATTGAGGTTCCAAAAACATCGTTACCATGATTTTTGTAGAAATGTGGAAAACCTGTTAGATAAGTATAAATGGCTCCGATGGTATAACTACTACCTGCTGCTGGTTTCATGTTGTAGTAATTCATCTCCTTTGAAAGTCGACGCATATTCGGCGTCAAGTGTGCCATGTTATCTTTCAGAAAAGATGCTTCAACAGACTCTAAGGCAATCACGATAATATTTTTTCCGGCAGAAGCTTTTACATCTTCCTTGCTGACATAGTCTGTCATATTTAGTTGAGTAAGTGCTTCTGTAAATTTTTTCTTTTTGGCAAAATGTAATTTCCTTATTTCATTTATATTGCTAAGAATTCCATTGTTCACACACATACCTCCCACGCTTAACAACATCAAGAAGATTGTTACTAATTTGTGGTTTCGGACTGTCGTCGAAAAAAATCGAGCTACAACATTCATTAAAGCTAAAATCCCAATAAAGTACGCAGCGAGTTTAAAACCTTCTTTAGCAAAAAAACCAGCTGTACTTTTCACGATTCCTACGTTCCAATGTATATAATATTTGTAATCGATCAGCGCATTACCTAGTAGGACAGAACTGATTTGAAAGGTAATAAAGAGTACTCCAAGGACGAATAAGAGTTGACGTGCTATCTTGTTTCGAGTCAACAAGCTCCCCAATAAAAACACAAAAACGAAGAGTAACAGCAATTGAAAAACGATAAATAGCATTGTTGAAATTTTAGATGGGCAAAAATACAATTTATCCTTGTAAAAGAGTACCTAAGGTGCAACTTCTAACTTCAGCATTTCCCCTAGTAAGACTTCCCATATTATCTTTGTATCTGAGCCAAACTTCTTTATTATTTTTTGAAGTGAGACATTCATCGTTACAATTACCCCAGTGGTGGTTTTATTATCTTTCTTTTCTTTGGCGACAAATTGTACCAACCAGGAAAAGTTCCCATCTGCTTCTTTTTCAATTTCACTTATCTTGGTAATATTTACAAACTGATATTGTGCCTTTGTTCCTTTTTGTTCTAGCAAATTTCTTAAGTATTGCTCAATAGTTGAGTCAACTATTTTTCCATTTTCATAATACTTGAATGACACATTTGGATTCACAAATAATTCTAACGCTAACTGGACCGCTTGTTGGCGAAATGTTTCGTTCATGGCTTCATCAGAAACGTATTCTAAGTATCCCGCTAAGTCTTTCAACTTCTGTGCTCCGCGTTCTTCAAATGCTTCTAACTGCATGTTAGAAACTTCTTCTTGTTGAAAAGCGTTTTCTAATTTCTGCGTTTCCGTCGGTCTCACCTCTGCAGACTGACAGATTGCATTCATGGTAAAGGATAGAAAAAATAGCAGTACGATATTTCGCATTTTTATTAGTTTTTTTTTTATAAAAAAGTTTGAAGACGGAAGTCCGAAGTCCGAAGTTCTCTTCTAACATAGTACATCGTCCACCCCAAGTTTACAGACGCGGAAAACATCCGTCTTCCCAGGCTGACCGTTAATTGAATTTGGCATTCGGAACAGGGTCTAAATGTAAAATGCCCGTCTGGCCAGCCGGACAGGTAAAACCGCAAAAGTCCAAATGTAAAAGTTACCCACGAATGACATACTACACCAGAAAGGTGCGATTTTCGGATACTTTTACATTTTGACTCCCGCCTGGCGGCCCGACAGGTTTATCATTTTGCGGTTTTACATTTAAAAAATTTCGCTAAAAGCGATGCAGCTAAATATTCAGAGAACTGACTTAGCGGTCAACCTGTTGGGACTTCGGACTTCCGTCTTAAATAATGCCCCCTTTCTAAGCAAACTTTCTTAACTTTCCCCTCTAATAAATAAAACAAGCGCATGTCAAATAATTGGAACGATAATTCAAAGCAAATTAGGAAAGGAGAGGAGTTAAACTATGTTAATCTTGATCGCTACATAAAGGAGCAAATGCCTGACTTGGATGGGCGGCTACTTGTGGAGCAATTTCCTAGTGGCTTTTCAAATCTAACTTACTTGGTCAAAGTCGGAGATCGACAATTTGTCTTGAGAAGGCCACCATTCGGAGCTAAGATTAAATCAGCCCATGATATGGGACGTGAGTACAAAATATTAAAAGCACTTTCTACTTCTTATGCTAAGGTTCCTAAACCGTATCTTTATACGGAAGATGAAGCAATTATAGGAGCACCTTTTTATATGATGGAGCGAGTAGAGGGTGTGATTCTTCGTGCCAAAATGCCAGATGCCATGAAACCCGATGCGGACACGATGAGTGGTATCGCAAAAGGATTAGTGGATACGATGGTGGAGTTGCATCAGGTCGATTATGAAGCTGCTGGTTTAGGTGAACTAGGAAAGCCAGAAGGTTATGTGGAACGACAAATAGAAGGTTGGACCAAACGTTACTTTAAATCTAAAACGGATGAAGTAGCATCCATCGAAAAGGCAGCAAAGTGGCTACAAGAAAATATGCCAAAAGAATCTGGCGCTTCTCTGATTCATAATGATTACAAATACGACAACCTTGTGTTGGATAGCAATGATTGGACAAAAGTAATTGCTGTTTTGGATTGGGAAATGTCAACACTTGGTGATCCGTTAATGGACTTGGGGACAAGCATCGGCTATTGGGTGAATGATAATGATCCGGAGTGGATGCAACAAATGGCATTGAGCCCGACGACACTTCCAGGTAATCCATCTCGTGGCGAACTGGTACAAATGTATGCAGAAAAGAGTGGCCGACCAATTGATAATATTGTCTTCTATTATGTCTATGGTATTTTTAAAATTGCAGTTATCTCCCA
>CALGLS010000506.1 GCA_937959375.1 uncultured Saprospiraceae bacterium | reverse complement strand
AAGTCTGGCTATAATGAACAATGTTTTTAACTTCACGAATATGTTTTTTTGAGACGGAAGACCGAAGACGGAAGTCCGAAGTTCTCGTCTAACGCGAATACGATCGCGGGAAACTTCGGACTTCGGTCTTCCGACTTCCGTCTTTAATCAATCCACTATGGCCAAAAATAAGCATTTTACATTCGAGATAAGAAAAGGCAGCATTGAAACTATTGTAGAAATTTCAAAAAAGGTAAATGAGCTCAAGGATCCCTATCCCGCAGAAGAATATCATAAGCGATTGACTGGGGTGCCTCATATTATTCTGGTGGCCTACCGTGGTGATATGCTGGCAGGATTTAAGGTTGGATATGAACGCGAAGGTTATTTTTACTCTTGGATGGGCGGGGTGATTCCTGGCTTTCGCCGAAATGGTATTGCACTTGCACTTGCGATGGAACAGGAAGAATGGGCTAGAGAGCAGGGTTACACTTCTGTTACTTTCAAAACGCGTAATATGCACAAGGCTATGCTCTGTTTTTCTTTGAATAATGGGTTTAATATTGTCAAAGTAGACCTTCATGAAGACGTGGAACAACATCGAATTTGGTTAAAAAAGGAGATTTGATCGAAGTTGTTTAAACAACTTCTAAATGTAACAATCAAAACTGTCAAATTTAAAACCTGTCGAGCCTATCTGGCATAACTCGACAGGCTGTCAGGCTGGATGTAAAAGTTTGCCCATTATCGTATCACCAAGCCAACCAAATTCGTTAAATTTGCACCTTTAAGTCAGTGCTTATGCAACAATACTACTAATTTAAACCACGAAATCTCTTTTACCTAAATATCAATTATGAAGATCAAATCGATTTTATTAGCGCTTTTTGTTTGTGCATCTTTTTCCTATGTCTCCGCACAGGGACTTTCTTATGGCTTCAAAGTAGGTCTTAACTTTTCTAAATTAGATGGCAATCTTGAAAACGACGCAGCTGGCATGTCGTTAGAATCGGCGGGCTACTCTACTGGGTTTCATATTGGCGCAGGTCTCATATATAAGTTCACTGATCGATTTGGAGTGAAGACTGATTTCTTGTTTACACAAAAAGGAGGCGAGCAATCTTTTGATGGGCAAGCAGTTCAGTTATTTTATAACACAACTGGGGAAGCAGCCATCTTTGAAGGCAATCGTAGTTCCTTTTTACGAACAACTAATTCATATTTAGAATTTCCGGTAACTGCTTATGGGCGATTTGGAAAATTTGAAATATCAGGTGGTATGTATGTTGGCTTTTTAGTTGCATCTAAAGCCATCGGAAATGTTACGTTTACAAATGACCAACTCCCTGGTGGGCTTACTGGAGAGCTTGATTACAGCTACAGAAAAGATGATGCTTCTGAGCCTACGACATGGGAACCGATCGATTACAATGTTATTTCATTAAATGGTACTGAAGGTTTATACCCAGAAAAAGTTGGCGCTTACTACGACCATCTGACCAAAGACGGTAAGTTTTTCAAAGGCGTTGATTTTGGTTTGAATGCCGGATTTGCTTATTTCTTTAATAAAGGTTTGTTCATTGGTGTTAACCTAAATTATGGTTTGGTTGATTTGACAAATAATAATTTCGACATTTCATATGCTGAATTGGATGGTACCACTTATAAATCTAGAAGTGATAGCGATCGAAATTTCACTTTACAGACTAGTGTTGGTTTTAGTTTTTAAACAACTTCTTTAATAAGACCCTCAGATCATAGCCTCATTTGAAATGATAATTCAACAAAAAAATCCCGAGTCATTACTGGCTCGGGATTTTTTTGTTAGAAGTTATTTATAAACGCAGCATTCTAGTTACCACGCATCAAGTACTTCTTACCGTCAATTTCAATCGAACTAATCGTTCGCTCACCAGTCAAATACAAATAGATTGGTTTTCCTTTCTTGAGTGTAAACTCCATCTGATAACGCTCTTCATCTGGTCCAGCGCTTTTGTCTTCACGCTCCACTACTTTCTTAACTTGGTAGGTCCATTTTTTATTTTCACTACCTCCGTCTTCGTAAGTTAGAATCGATTGCAAATTGATGAAATATTCTTTAACGATTTTTACGTTTTTCTTTTCTTCGTCCGTTTGTCCTTCGGCTGCAACAACCTCTTCTGCTGATGGAGAAGCACCCGCATCTATTTTAGGTGTTGGTGCTGGTTTAGCAACTGGCGCAGGAGCTTCCGCTACAACCTCTTCTTCCTCTTCTTCTTCCATATCGCGACTGTTGCTAGAATTGTACCCTTGAAATTTACGACGCTTTGGAGCACGACGTACAGGCTTCTTTTCTTCTACTTTCTCTTCTACTACTGCAACAGGTTCTTCCTTTACTGGTTCAGGAACAACTTCTTCCACTTCAGCAATAACTTCTTCTTCCTCTTCACCAAGTTCGATATTCTTGATTTTTTTCTTCTTCTTTTTCTTCTTTTGTTTCTTTTCAATAATCGTCACCTTTTCTACAAAAGAGATACTAGTGCTATCCGCTCGTTGCAAACGTTCTTGTACACCTTTTTCATCCTTGTGAATTTTGAAAAAAGGATAAATTGATTTGCCCCAAAGACTATCCACGTCATGGTTTACCATTTCCCATCGATCAGTAAAGTATGCTTTTTCCTTTAAGCGAAGACTTTTAGGCGTTCTTGGTAAGTGGAAAATAATTTCTTTCTCCTTAGTTGATTTCTTAAAAACCAAAGCTTCCACGTGTCCATATTTATTTTGGATAACTTTCAAGTGTCCTTGAACCGTAGGGTCTCGGGCGTTCATCAGTTTAAAGATGAAGCCGTATTCAGTTTTGTCAATATTATTAACACTGTAAACACCTTTAATATCTTTTCCTTCTACAAAAAGATTATTGGTGGTAATACCAAAAGAGTATTCCCCAACTTTTAATTCTGCATCTGTCTCATTGGGAATTTCCATAAAATCAGGAACAAAGTTATAACCAATCATATCTGTCTGCTTAGTAAAGATCCGATCGGTCATGTAGGAATATTGCTCTTGTGCAACAATATGCGTTGCAAACAAAAAGCAAATGAAAAGTGGGAATAAATTTTTAATACGCATTATTTCCAATTGTTTTAATTTTTCAATTATGTGTTAGACTACTCTTTAGACGGGTAATAAGATCTTTAGTTACCTTTCGTAAAGTCCTTAAAAGTATTACCATAAATATACCAAGCATCTCTGTAAGATGTGTTCTTTTGAAGTTCTTTATCAAAAAAATAACATTCTCAATTAGAACTGATTCGTCACTTCCTAAAACGACAATAACCCTAGCAAAAATTTATTGTGCTAAGGTTCAACAATTAAAAGAAATGTAAAAAGATGAATAGTATTTAGACGAGTGTGGACAAAAAAAAAGAGTGAGTATAGAACCAGTATTACCCCCCAATAAACTGGTTCCACTCACTCGGTTTTAAGATCACTTCTGACCTTAAAGATCTTTGCAATAGTTTCCCTTATTCCATTTTTCAGTAATTACTAAGTAACATACCTAGGGGGGAATTTTGAGGGGAGAAAAGCAAAAACCTATTTCTCAATTTTTTTTTAAAAGAGTGAGTATAGAACCAGTATTACCCCCCAATAAACTGGTTCCACTCACTCGGTTTTAAGATCACTTCTGACCTTAAAGATCTTTACAATTTGTTTTCCTTATTCCATTTTTCAGTAATTACTAAGTAATAACCTAGGGAGGATTTAGAGGGGGCAAAAGCAAAGACCACGTTTTTATAATACGCTAAGCGTATTCAATTTTTTTTCAAAAAAGCGAGTTTGAGACCAGTATTACCCCCCAATAAACTGGTCTCACTCACATTTTAAGATCACTTCTGACCTTAATTCTTATATATCTTTCAAATAGAAATTTACCGAGGTAAGGATTCTATTTTTATTATTCAATGATAATTTAGGGGTGAAAATCTGGAGTGAAGTAAATTTGTTTCGTTTTGTCTCTTATTGAAAGTGACTCACATTCTCTCCGCGTCATTCATTGCGTCATATACTTTCTTAGTATCCAAATACTATGCCATTACATAAAAGACATATTTGTTAATTCTCTATTAGTACTGCGAGTTTCTATAAATTCACCTCTACCCTTTCTTTCAGTCAAACCGTTAAACACTTTTCTATACTCATTGTAATCAGTAAACTCCATATAAGGTGTGCTTTCTCCTTTATTCGTTTTGATTAGAATTTGAAAACAAAGGTGATTGTTATTATAGTAGAACTTAGTAATTAAATCTTGCTCGTTTGAATTTGAAGTAGTCTCGTTTTGCATGGTGCGGATATTTTAATTTGTTAAATGATTATGTATTGTGTTTATTGGTTTTGCAAAAATGAAACCACAATGCCAAGTACCAGCTCCAAAAAGAATAGGATTTGTGACGGGAAAAAAGGTCAGTATATTTGACATATTTAGCATAACATAAGGGGCTATATGGCTTATAAGTTTAATACCAAGCACGCTATTTACGTCATTTTGGCAGAATAATGCTCGTGGCACAGGCTTTGACCACTTAGTGGAAATTGACTAACCAAAATTTAGATAGAAATGCAAAAAGGTAATATTTCTGTACAAACTGAGAACATCTTTCCAATCATAAAGAAGTTCCTATACTCCGATCAGGAGATCTTCCTACGAGAACTTATATCAAATGCTGTTGATGCGACTTCCAAACTAAAGACCCTTTCTGCAAAAGGTGACATAAAAGGAGAGCTTGGAGACACTAAAATTGAAGTAATTCTCGACATAAAAGGTAAAACACTTACCATTCGCGATCACGGAATTGGTATGTCTGAAAGCGAGGTTGAGAAATACCTTAATCAGGTAGCCTTCTCAAGCGCAGAAGCTTTTGTAAAAAAATATAAAGATGATGCTAACATTATCGGACACTTCGGTTTAGGTTTTTACTCTGCTTTTATGGTAGCAGACCGAGTGGAAGTAGTGACTAAGTCTTATAAGAAATCTGCTAAGTCTGTAAAATGGGCTTGTGAAGGTGATCCTAAATATACCCTTGAGGCGGGAGATCGTAAAGAACGCGGTACTGACGTCATCCTACATATTAATGAGGAAGGAAAAGAATTTTTGAACGAAGGTAGAATCGAAACACTCCTTAATAAGTACTGTAAGTTTTTACCAATTGAAATCAAATTCGGTACAAAGGTAGAAACGACTTTTGAAGGAGAAGGGGAAGACCGCAAGGAATTACAAACAGAAGTTGATAACATCATCAACAATCCTAACCCTGCTTGGAAAAAATCTCCAAGAAGCTTGAAGGACGAGGACTACAGAGCATTTTATAATGAAATGTACCCGTATAGTCAACCACCAATGTTCTGGATTCACTTGAATATTGACTTTCCGTTTAACCTTACCGGAATTCTTTATTTTCCAAAATTGGGTAACAATCTAGAACTTCAGAAAAATAAAATTCAGCTTTTCTCAAATCAGGTTTACGTAACGGATGATGTAAAAGAGATTGTACCAGAATTTTTGACCCTATTACATGGTGTGATTGATTCTCCAGACATTCCACTAAACGTTTCTCGTAGTTACCTACAAAGCGATAGTAATGTAAAGAAGATCACTGGTTACATTACTAAAAAGGTAGCAGACAAACTAGCTAGCCTTTACAAAAAAGATCGTAAGGCCTACGAAGAGAAGTGGCCTGACCTTGGTGTTTTCGTAAAGTACGGAATGATCTCTGACGAAAAATTCTATACTAAAGGAACTAAGTTTGCACTTTTGAAGAATGTAGATGGAGAGCATTTCACTATTGAAGAATATACGGAAAAGGTAAAAGCTAATCAAACAGATAAGCACGATAAGATTGTCATATTGTACAGCAACAACCCAACGGAGCACGACAGCTTTATCCAATCTGCAAAAGCACGTAGCTATGACGTTCTTGAATTTGATACCGTAATTGACAACCACTTCATCCAACACTTGGAGCAGAAATTAGGTAACGTAACTTTCGTACGTGTTGACTCCGACACTGCCGACAACTTGGTACAGAAAGATGAAGTTACTGAATCTGTACTTAGCGAAAAGGAACAAGAGAAAGTAAAGATTCTTTTTGAAGCGAAAGTAAAAGAACCAGGAGCAACTGTCTCTCTAAAAGCACTTTCGCCAGAAGATATGCCGATCATGATTACGCGTCCAGAGTTTATGCGTCGTATGAAAGAGATGCAATCTATGCAAGGAATGGGCATGGGCAACTTACCGGATTCGTACAACGTGGTGGTTAATACCAATCACGATTTGATCAGCAATAAGTTGTTGAAGATGAAAAAAGAAGAGAAGAAGAATGATTTGGTTGAACACCTTGTAAATTTGGCGATGCTGAATCAAGGTATGTTGAAGGGCGCTT
>CALGLS010000505.1 GCA_937959375.1 uncultured Saprospiraceae bacterium | reverse complement strand
CCAAATATCTTATTCTTCTTTTTACCGAAGGTGAACTCTTTTCCGCCAAGGAGATTCAGTTGGTAATTGCCATTAAAACGTGTGTTGTAATCTTTGCCATCAGCTGCCGTGTATTTTGAATCGTATAAAGCACCCGTTACTAAAAAGTAATATTGATCGGAGAAAAACTTTTCTAAAGTTAAATCGATTCCTACGTTTCTAGCTGTTCCATCTGATACGGCATCGTCAATCCCAACCATGTTGTAAATGTCCGTTGCATTCACCAAAGAGTTGTTGTCGTTTGGATTATTATCAATCGGAATATTGTAAAGATGCTGGTAATAGGCCTCGGCTTTTAGTCTCAACTTAGGACCAAACACATGATCATAGCCAATTACATTGTGGATTGATTTGGATAAACCTAAGTGCTTTTTAGATTTGATAACGGTACCATCATCCAACTCACCTTCCAATAGATATAAAGCTAAATGCTCCATTTTACTGTGTAGTCCTGAGGATACGCTGATCGTTTGTCGGTCATTCAATCTCCAACTCAGTGAAGCTCTTGGCTCAATGGCCATTTTATTATTCAAAGTCATCAAGGAGTAATGTACACCAGTGTTTAATGTCAATTGATTGTTGAAACGATGCTTCCATTGTCCGAAACCTTGTATGAAACTTGATTTACCACCATTGTCGAAGTAGTTGACAAGTTTATCCAATTCATCATCTCGTTCGCTGATTGCAAAGTTGAAATCCATTGCTGAAAATATACCACCCACTTGGATACTGTTTTTTGCGTTCAACTTATTGTGATAAGTACTGCTTACTCTAAAGGTGGATTGATTGATGTCTTCACGGTATTCTTTTAATTCTTTATAGTTGTCCAAGGCATCTAGTCTATATTCATCTTCATAAGTTTGCTCGTATGATGCAATGGCAACGGTTCTGAGATAGCTATTGTCTGAAAGTAAATATCGGTGCGATAGTCCAACGGTACCAGAAGTTGCTTCTTCAATAAAACCATATTCGCCATCTTCATTATCAGCCCATTTTAGTGAATCTTTTTGCACATCAAATCTAGCCGTGTTGTTTCCACCCAAACCGAACAACGCAAAAGTTCCTGCGTTTTTAGTCGGGACATTGACTTTGAAAGAAAGGTCTTGGTATGCCGGAAGTACGTCGCCAGCAGGGTTGAGACCAATTGCGGATAATGCACCTAGCGTAGAGTATCTGTAATTAATTAAGTAAGATGCTTTTGAGCTTTTGCTAAAAGGCCCTTCTGCTGCAAACTCTAATCCCAGGGCACCCAACATAAAGGAGTATTCTCTTTTTTCATTATTTCCTTTGCGCATGTTCAAGTCAAAAACACCTGAGGTGGCATTACCAAATTCACCAGGAAAAGCACCGGTGTAAAAATCAGAGTTGCTCAAGGTACTGCTACTCAACATACTGATACCACCACCCGTTCCACCGATCGCACCAAAGTGATTTGGGTTGGGAATTTGAATGCCTTCCAAACGCCATAGTACACCGGCAGGGGAGTTGCCACGAATGACGATTTCATTGCTTAAGTCATCACCTGCTCCTGTTGCAACACCTGCATAGTTCATAGCCATACGAGCAGGATCAAATGCGCTGAATGCATAACGAGCGGTTTCTTCTACGGAGAAAGTTCGTGAGCTCACCGATGCAAATTCGTTGAGTGCCTTTGTTTTGTCAGCTGAAGCAGAAGCCTTTACAACGATTTCACCTAATGTTTCTGCTGATTCCGTCATTTCTAAATTTAATACCAATTCCTTTCCTGATTTTAGAAGTATGCTGTTGAGGTATAATGGTTCGTAACCAATATATGTAACCTCTATGTTGTGACGTCCTACTGGAATGTTTTCCAATTTGAAATCACCTTCAATACCGGTGCTAACTCCCTTGATTGGGTCTACGGTAAGTATGGTTATATTGGCGCCGATTAGCTCCATTTTACTGTCCATATCTACAATAGTTCCACGAATCGTTTGATCAATGTTTTGAGCGAATAGTTGATTTTGAGTAAACAACAGGCATAGCAATGCCATTAAGATTTTAATCTTTTTCATGTCGTTAAGTTTTAATTGGAATCTTTTTTTGACAAATCGCTAGTAATTTGAAACTAGTCGATTTGTCTAAGAAAGGTTTCAGTTTTTCTAAATGAGTTCTTGCTTTATAAAGTTGTTGATATCAGCCCTTTTGCTTCTATGACGCAGCGAAAAAGGAGCTACCCCTATATCAATAAATATTTTTTTCAAAAAAAGTGTTCCTAAATAGTACCCCAGCACAATTTCTCTAGTCTAATGAAATGTGGACATACAGTTAAAATACAGCACAAACTTTCCCTCAGTCTGGTAAATCTAACCAGCTGCTATAAAGCAAAAAATTGAATAAGCATTTCCTACAATCTGGCCTGATTTTAGCTTATTAAATAGCGTGAACTGTATAATTGCCGCTCCCAAGGAAACCAACCTGATTTCCCAATTCCAAAAGAAACATATGTACTCCTGATTTTATCAGGCTTTTAACAGAAGTTGCTCTAACTGAAGGAGTCACCGCTATGTCATGTATCAATTGAAAACAGATTCGAATTTTAATATTAAACTTTATAAACTTAATTCAATGAACACTTTTTTAAGAAATTTTCTTTTTGCTGGTTGTTTAATTGGAGGTGCGATGAGTGCTTCTGCGCAAACAGATGTGGTTAATGCCAAGCGTTTACACATTTCTGTAAAGAAAAACGGCCAACAAAATTATGAGCGAATGAAACTAGAAGGACAGGCAGCGCTTGATTTTGACATTCCAAAATATATCAGTGAAAATATTGATGGTGCTGAACTTCGAATTGTCGGAACGTTTTACTCTGATGATGAAAAGATTCGAGTTGATTTCAACAGTAAAGATCTTACAGAAGGCGAAGATTGCCGACGTTTTTGTGAGGAAGTTGTAAAAGTAGAGCAAACGCCTTTACTCGGAGTGAGTATGAAACAGATGGATGATTTTGAAGGATCTATGGTCAAAAGAGTTATTGAAAATTCTGCTGCAGAAGCGGCTGGCTTACAAGCTGGTGATGTGATTACCTTTGTTTCTATTCTTCCGATTCGTTCAGATTGTGATCTGATGAGTGCAATTCAAAATCACGAAGTAGGAGAGGAAGTCAATATCGAATATATTCGAAATGATAAGACTTATCAAACGAATGCGGTGTTGGGTTTCCAATTGAAGAAGACGATGAGCTGGGTAGCATGTTGCGACCGACCAGTTGAGCAAGGTGTTGATCTTGAGTTGGCACTTGATGCTGGTAACAGCGGTTTGAAGTTGTTTCCAAATCCAAGTGAAGGTGTTTCACAATTGAAATATCATGCCACTGAAATGGGTGACTTGAGCATCATAGTTACTGACCTTGCAGGACGCGAAATTTACAATAATGAAATTAGTGACTTCCAAGGAAGCCATAGTGAAGTACTTGATTTGACGGGAGAGAGTGCAGGTATCTACTTCATCAATGTGATCCAAGGAGATCAGATTCATACAGAAAAATTGGTTATCCAGAAAAAGTAAACCTCCTACTTGGCGATAAGCATT
>CALGLS010000504.1 GCA_937959375.1 uncultured Saprospiraceae bacterium | reverse complement strand
CTTTTCCATTGATGTCTACGACTTGAAGTCTGAGGTTGTTTGGCTGAGTGTCTAACTCAAATTCGATCGTAACCTGTTTGTCTCCAACGGGGTTCGGGGAAACATTCATGGTAAGCACGCCAAGTGTATTGTCTTTTTTTGGAAGAGCTTTTGTTTTTTCAGTTGGTTCAGTTTTTAAAATTACATCATCCATACCGTTTGCTGCTATGATGTTATCTAGTTTGAATTTTACTGGCAAGTTGTACGTGACGTTTACTTTCTTGCCACCTTGCGTTCCAGGAATCCATTTTTCTTCCATTCCGTTCATTAATTCTACAACATTAAGTACTGCCTCATCACAACCATCTCCAATAGATCGTCTAATTTCTGGATTCAATATTTCGCCCTCCTTACTGACTATAAATGAAACAACAACGATACCTTCGGTACCAGCCTTTTGAGCAGCTTTAGGGTATTTTACATTTTTGTAAATAAAGTTGAGGAGCCCTTTGTCAGAACATTGTTTTCGAGCTGATTTATCGTCACTAAGGTGTTCGCAGCCTGGGAAGCGTGGCATCTCCTCTATTATTCCAAACATGTCGGAACATTCAATTGGTGGTGCAGGAGGAGGCGGCGGAGGTGGAGGAGGTGCGTTTTTTAAGGCAGCTGGAAGTTCTGGTACTGCTGGAGGTGCTGGCGGGGCAGGTGGTGCTTGTTCCTCTAGCTTTGTGTCCGTTAACTTGTAGCGAACAGGGAGCGTGTAATAGACGTTTACATTTTCACCGTTTTGCTTGCCTGGTGTAAACTGTGGCATCATGTTGATGATACGCTTGGCTTCTGCATCACATTCAGGGTGAAGGGAGCGGAGTACTACGGGGCTATTTGGATGGCCTTCCTTGTCTATCACAAATCGAATTACAACAATGCCTTCTACATTGTTTTTCTTAGCTGTTTCTGGATAGGTAATGTTGTCTATAATAAACTGAATTAGTTTTTTGTTGGAACAATCCTTTTTTGCTTCTTGATCACCTTCTATATCTTCACAGCCAGGAAAGCGAGGCATTTGTTCTACTACGGTAAAGATGGGGTCACCAGATTGTTTGTTTTTTAAAACAGGATGTGTACGTTTGCTGATTTCATTGCTTGTTAGATTGCTAGAAGTTTGTGCAATGACGTCCGCCTTCGTTAAGGCAAAAGCTAAAATACCGATTAGCGGTAAGGCGACTAGATACTTCCAGTATGCCTTTTTGGACGATTGGGTTTTAGTCATCATTTTAATGCGTTTTTTTAATTGTGAATGAATAAAATTATTAGCAAGAGCAATGCCCGGCGAGTTTTGGAATACCTGTAAAAGCAATTGGCCATAATGCTTTTTGGAAGTATTGCGCAAGACGTTTGCATCCGCTACGTATTCATGAATATTTCGTAAAGAACTTTTGTAAAAGTGAACCAGTGGACTGCACCAAACTAAGATGCTGACGAGTTCGAGTAGCAAAACATCAATAGAATGTTTGCCTTCAATATGTGCTAGTTCGTGTTGTGTTATTTTTTCTTGGTCGCTATCGCTGAGTGCTAGGTTTTTACTTTTGAAAAATAAATGAAAGAATGAAAATGGGAGATGGTTACCGTTGGTTAATACCAAGGTGTGTGTGTCTTCTTTTTGTCGCTCGCTGGTAACGTAAAGTTTTGCAATTTGGCTAAAGCCAAACAAAAAGCGTAGAAACATAATAATGACTCCAATCCAGTAAATCCAAAGCATGACATCCAAAACACTGAGTGAATTTGCGATTGGCGTAATGACTGCCATCTCCATAGTTTGTTCCAAACTTTGTACGCTTACGGTGATCGTTTCTAGGTAATTAGTGCTGTCAATCGTTGCCGTATTGTTTTCAATGAGAAAAGCGCTTAAATCAAATAAAGGCAATGCTAGTCCCAGCAGTAAAGTGCTGAGCAGGTAAGTCCGATTGAGGTGGAAGAAGGTCTCCTTACTCAAAAAGAAGGCATAGAATAAATAAAATCCTGTCCAACATAAACTGACTTCGAATAGATAATTAATCATGAGTCCTTAGTTTTATCGTTTTCCTTGATAAGTTCGTTGAGGGCTTCGATATCTAGATCGTTCTCTTTGACCAAGAAAGAAACCAGGCTATTCATCGAGCCACCAAAGTAATCTCCTACCAAATCACGGATCGTTTTTTTGCCGTAATCGTCTTTAGTTATGGTTGGAAAATACTCATAGGTTCGCCCAAAAGCTTTGTGTCCAACAAAGCCCTTCTTATCTAAGATGCGAACTATGGAAGAAATGGTGCTATGAGGTGGTAAAGGATTTCCACCTAGTGTTTCCCGTATGTTTTTGACGGTACAACGCTCTAACTTCCAGATGATTTGCATGATTTCTTCTTCTGCCTTTGTCAATTTTGTCATTTTCATTTATTTTAACTGTTCACTTGAGTGTTTTTCCTTTTACCCTGCCTTTGCCGGCCGACATATTAAAAATTATGTAATTTTCACGTTCGTTCAATTTTAGCGACAGCTAAAATAGCCTCCATGTTCTCAACGATAGCGGACCTCCATTCTCTCCATGTCTCCATGCCTGCCTAACGGAATCGGTAGGGTAAAAAACTACGGTAGCGCGCAATCACACGCTAGAAGAAAACTTCGGACTTCGGTCTTCGGACTTCCGTCTTCCATCCCCCTCACCCCCTACTCTGATGAATAATCGCTTTCAACTCACTAATCCGACTTTCCGTATACTCCCGATATTTCTCATGACCAGTAGCCATATATTTTTTATAAATCCGCAGCGCCATATTTTTATCCTTGTAGAAAAAATCCGTGTTTCTAGCTTTGTGAAAGATATGGACATCATTGCCCGAATGCTCAAAAGCTTCGTCGTAAAGCGCAATCGCTTTTTTGTAATCTTTTTGTTTTTCATGAATGGCAGCTAGCTCAGCGTAGTAGAGACTCGCCTTTGGTGAAATAGCTTTTTCGATGGCTTGCTCTAAATGATAAGCACTTTGTTCCTGATCCTCTTTTTTATCATAAATAATCGAGAGATAGTGATGTGTGTGTTCGCTAGCTTTCTTTTTGTCTACGATTTGATGTAAATGAAAAGCAGCCTTGTCAAGACTATCGAGATGGATGTAAGAAACACCCAACATCGTTTGATAATATGGAATGGTATCTCCAAGTGATAGCGCATGTTCAAGTGTATTGACGACCATTTGAAAGCTGTCAATTTTGTTGCGAACTCTAGCGTCGGTGTATAACAAACGATAGTTGTCAGGAGCGAGAGTTAAGCCTTTTTCTGTAAAAGAAATAGCATAATCAAAAGCTTCCATTTGGAAGTAAAGGTTTGCGAGTTCATCGATGACCACCAAGTCTTTGGGGTTAAGCACATGCGCTTTATTGAAGTAGGTAATACTAACCAATGGCTCTTTAGTTTTCATAGCATTATAAGCATTGATTCGGTAGTAGTAACTATTGGTGGTATCGATGTTGAGTAGTTCGCGATAATATTTTTTTGCTTCAGCGTAGTTGAGTTCTTTTTCGAAAATGTATCCGAGGTTGCTGTATGCACTAATGTTGTTGGGATCTTCTTTTAATAGTTTTTTGTAGTAAATTTTGGACTCAGAATAATCGCCTAGTTGTTGATAGCACCAAGCTAACTTTGAGAGATAGTCAAGGTTGTTAGGATCACTTCGTTGGCACTCGTAAATGTGATCTAAAGCTTTTTGATATTGAAAAGCAGCGAGGTAGTCAATTGCTTTCTGATACTCAGCAGCAATGTCGTAAGTGATGGTCTTTGTCTCCATTGGTTCTTGCGAAAAAAGGGAGAGGTGCAGACAAATCAAGATGAATATTTGAAGGCTTGTTTTCATATCTAAATTAAAGGTATAACGATTTTATTAGCAATGCAACTATTTTTTCAGTTTTATAACGTAAAAATACGTTATTGTGTTCGCAAACATAAAAAAGCCCTGATTTACACTGAAATCAGGGCTTTTTTATGAAGTTATAACTTAACTTGGTTAGTCGATATATTCAACGATGCGTTGGAAGCGAAATCCAACAGAGAGTTCCAACGTGTTGTTTTTAATGAATTGTTCAGGGATATTTCTGCTTTGGATTTGAGGTTGTCTATATTGAAGTGAGAAATCAGGATTAATGGATAGCTCTATAACTAGTCCAATGAATTCTGAAAGACTAAGCTCAACTCCTCCTCCAACAATACCACCATAGTTTAAATTTCGAACATAATTTGTAGCAGGCCAACTAAGGCTTGAGAAAGTGTTATTATTAGGATCTAAAATTTCTTCAAAAGAAACAAGATTGGTACTAACTGTATATTCTCCTCTCAAACCTAAGAAGTAATAAAACGAATTTTTATCTCCTAAGGGTTTGATTTGTTTAGCCCCTAAAGAGAGTGCAATGTTTCGGTATTTAAATTCTTTAGAAGCGTTAAAAAATGTACCATTATCAATATTAGTCCAGCGCTGGTTTCTAAATGCACTACCTCTTACGTGAAACCCCGCTTGCGCAAAAAGCGAAAACTTTCCATCAAAGGGAAGTGATTCAATAAAACCAATAACATGCGGAGCGAAAAGAACTTCTCGACTACCCGTACTATACTTTTGTGTTCCTAGTGACGGTCCACCTTTTATACCATAGGCAAACCCACCGGTTTCAACAACCTCCTGCGCTTGTTGGTCCGTAACCACAAAAATTAAAAGAAAAACAAAGAGTAATATTTTTTTCATAAGTAATAAGCTTTTTAAATTAA
>CALGLS010000503.1 GCA_937959375.1 uncultured Saprospiraceae bacterium | reverse complement strand
TTCCTGTTGAAGCTGGATGTGTCGCTAAGTCATCACCATATTTGTAATAAATAATCTCATTCGAACAGCCAGCACCACACAAGGTGGTGAGACGAATTAACATAGTGTCTGCAAAATTATTACTATATTTTGCGTAAGCTATATCAAAAGAAAGCGCTGGATTTGTCGCCCCTCCCAAGTCTATTGGCAAAGCAATTAATTCATCTCTTTGACCAACATCATTATAAGCGAAGAAGTTTATATACATGGCAGTCGTAAAATTACCAAATGCCCCAAAGACGGTCTCTTCCTCCCAAGTAATGCCGTTATCAGGATTACTCAAAGACCAACCTTCTGCAGGGAAAGTCGTATTCTCAAAATCTTCGCTATAGTTTAATGCCGCTGGTGTTTCATCAATCATCTCCAGGTCGAAAGCATAGGCGATGGTATCATTCACATCAAATTCGTCAAGCGGTGCCACGACCCAAGCTTGTATGGTATTGGTTCCAACTAAAGGATTCAACAGGTTGGTAAAACTATAAGTATAACTTTCTCCTACCATCAGTGGGCCTGGATAAGTTTCGGAAACAACAGCGCCACCGTTAAGAATATAGTTGATTACTAAGTCACTTTGAGGAGACAGTCCATTATTGAAAATTTCAACAGAAAGTGGATCTGAAAAAGGTTCGCAAACGTAATTCGTACCTTGACAAACATTCAAGCCCGAAATAGCTATGTCATCATTTAGCGTACAATTAAATAGTGAGGCATCGTAAACCTGAGCAAGGTTTCGTGGGCTACAGGCACCATCGGGACCGATACTACTTATGGCATACCAAGTACTAGTACCAAGACTGGCAATCGGTACATCAACGGTATTGGTCGCTGACATCGCAACAGAATCCATGTACATAGCACCTAAGGTGTAGGCAATATAGCCCACTGCTCCTGGTACGGGATCCCAACTAAGGGTGATGTAACCTGGACAGGCTGCCAATACTTCAACGTTTTGTGGAGCATCCATCAAACTAAAGGTAGCGTTGCTAGTATCTGTGATGCCATCGCGTGTTACACGTATCATCGCTAGCCCCGTATAAGTAGCAGGTGGCATCCAATCATAAATACGAAGTGCAGCATCTACAGTCGCAATGGTTGACCAACTAGCCCCAGCATCAGCAGAGTATTCCAACATAAAGTCACCTGTTCCTGGACGTGCATCCCAGTGGATGGTATGTCCTACTGTTGTTGTCAAACACTCCCCGCCATTTGGCCAAGTCAGCATCAAATCATCGGTTACTTCTTCCCAAACGACAAAGTATTCTTGCGGTCCGAGCGGTACTTCTGTTCCGTTTACCAATAAGGTATAATTACCACCGACCATTGGATTATCAATTACAATCTGTTCCATATTATTCAGATCATCAACACCGTTGGTTGCTGGATTATTGAGCGTAATCGGATTAGGAGTAGGATCAAGTACGTAAGGTAACAAGGTACTTCCATCAGGAGCAATGATTTGAATATCTAGGTTATTCACTAATGCTTTTGCGCTAAGCGGCACACCTGGAACATCTGACCAATACACCATGACCTTCATTTGTGTAACTCCAGCAGGAACGGTTAAGCTGTGTTGATTCTCAATACCTTCTTCTATTTCATCTGAAAAATAACGGACCTCTTCTACCGTCTTCATGGCGCGGTATGCGTTGAGGTGTCCCCAACCAAAAATGAAGTCTGGTCCAACATTACCCAAATCATTGGCTGTATTAAGTAAGCAAGCTTTCATTAGAGCAGAAGGCGGGTTGGCCCCACCATTCCAAGTTTTGTATGCTTGATAGAGCTGGGCTAGTACACCCGCAACAGATGGAGAAGAAAAAGAAGTTCCACTCGTTTCTGTATATTCATTGTTGGGTAATTGTGCGTAAACGGCTCCTTGGGCTGACAGATCTGGTTTGATACGACCGTCTTCAGCTGGTCCACGACTACTTGATGGTACGATGGTTCCGTCATAAAAAATATTGGCCGTAGCGATAACATTTTTTCCAACCTTGTGACCACCAGTTATATTTCCCCATTGGTCACCAGCTCCGTAACCACAGTTCGAATTATTTGAATTACCTGCAGAAAAAATGTGTATCAAAGATGGGTTGTCAAAAGTTTGTTGATCTACTGTGGCAGTATTATTCATGTAACCATCATTACATCCATTGGAGTAAGAGGAGTTGGTAATTACGACTCCTTCATTGAAGTGCAGATCCATTGTTTCGTCTAGAAATGAAGATTCGTAGTCTGTGCCAAACATAAAAGCACCGTCTGCCATTCCTTTGGCGTAAGGGTCGATATTTCCTGCACCTCCTAGTGTTCCTGCTACTCGAGTTTCGTGAGATCCGTTAGGGACTGTTTGAAAAGAGTTATCTACTCGTCCTTGAAAATCAATGTGCGGACCGATTGCTCCGTCGTCACGTACATTTACATTTACTCCTGCTCCGTTGAAACTGTAGCCACTTGGATATTCTGAATCTACTAAATTGCTACGATGAATGGCTCGTCCTCTTATATCGTCGAGTATCGGTTTTCCTGGATCTTTTTCAAGAAAGCTGATGAATGGTAAACTTGCTTTTTCAGCAATCATATTTGCAGGCATATTCACCTTCATGATAGGGTCGTAGCGACTACTTTCGATTACGGTGATTCCGTTTTCGAGGCAAGCTTCTTCGACTTGATCTACGGTATAGAAGGCTGGGTAAGCTAAGATAATTTCGATGTGATCGGTTCCCGTCTCTGCTGTTAATTTAGTATCGATTTTCAGCAAAGGATCGATTGGGTTTACGGATCGAATTTGATTGTTTGCTAATTGACTCCAGTCAAATCCTTCTGGCACTGCTACGATGTAGGTGTAGTGTGGAACATAACCAAGAAATTTTAACCCCAAGTTTTCCATGGACTTGCGTTCACTTTGATTTGGGTTGGAATAAAACTGTACAAATCGGTTGTAATATCCTTCAAATACTTCTTCTGAGGTGGCGCTTGGTAGTGCTTGATTGGTTTTAAAATTTTCTGAATATTGTGTGGTGCCGGTGTGGAGGAGCACCTCGTAATTGTTTTGCTGTGCAAATGTGTTTTGTAAAAACAACAGGGTAAATAGACAGCAGAGGAGGATTTGGATTTTTGAAGTCATGTTTTAGTTTTAATGAGTGATTAATTATTGTGTGTTTGCAATAATTTTTGGTTTTAAGTGATTTCATTTGATCAACGTTCGGAACCTGTGGACGTTTACTAAAGTTTTGAAATTTAGTAAACGTTATCTATGCCTTATTCTGAGCAAATAAAACTATTTAGCACCTAATTTTGTTAATCTTGGCTTTTAATAGAATGCCCCATTAAGTTAAGATTAATAGTTAGGAAATTGTAATATATGTGGGAGAAAAGGTAGAGATGGTTTGCTGGTTTACAAAATGGGTTGGTGAGGGGGTTATAAGAAGGGTTTACCATATAGGCTCATAGGGCACATAGTTTTGTTGTGGTGAGTTGTTTAACGGCACCGCACCTAAAGGCGCTTTAGTAACTTGTTGGTATTTCTTTTACAAACGGGGGTGCACATAAAGGCGCTTTCAAATAAAATCTACTTTACTATGATTGGCTATTGAATTATTATTTTGAAAAGGACTTCAGTATTTTTTGAAAGAAACCATTTTTACCTTTGATGTATTTATTGAACGGAACTTCGTCCAATAATTTCTCACCTTCCAATTGGTCGAGAAATACACCTAGTCTTCTTTTCGCTATTCCAAAAGCAAAGTCTTCCATTAATTGATCTTCTGTGTATTCTTCATCGGGGTCTGTTTCATCTTTCCAAAAGTTTGCACCATTTTTTTGATAACTTTTGGAATATATCTTTTCTTCTTCAATCATTCTTTTTCCTAATTCGATAAGAGGAGTTTCCGAAGAGATCACTTTTGCTCGTATTTTTTCACCATTTTTGATTAGAGAGTATGCGTGATAATTTACAACACTGTGGCAAGCGACTTGAATTATTTCTGAAGTCGGGAATAATTTAGAGAGTTTTTGCTCTTCGATTGTCAAATTAAAATCATCGGAATTTTCTAATGTCTTTGTCGTAATTTGATAGTCTTCACAAATTATTATGTTCCCGTTATATTTCCCAATGCTGATGGACTTATCTCCTGGATACATACCTTGAGATAAGGTTGTTTCTTTTTGAAATTGGAAATTACTTTTTCCTATTGCTTCTAGTATAGCAATTTCGTTATCGAAGTTGTTAGGATTTTCAATTATTATTAGTGATGTTTTCCAACCCATTTTGTTGTTTTTATCTTTGAAGTTATGTTATTTTATTTAAAACCACAAAAGAAACAAAAGATAACAAAAGTTCGAACGCACTTCACTCTATACCTAGTTCAGTATCAGGCCCTTTTTTGTTCAAACATACATCAGAGGGAGCGTGTAATTATTCTGAACGGTTAAATACCAAATCGATTTACCAATAGAGTAAGCGTCCTGCTATTCTAAGCGAGCAATGAC
>CALGLS010000502.1 GCA_937959375.1 uncultured Saprospiraceae bacterium | reverse complement strand
AAACCCCTTGGCGGAAAATGGAGTTTTGATGGAGACAATCGCAAGAAATATCCAAAAGGGAAAGTACCTCCTGCGATAAGCTACCCGAAAAAAGACGCGCATTGGAAAGAGGCAGTCGACTACGTACAAAAGCATTTTTCAAATAATTTGGGAGAAGTAGGAGGGGAGCCCATCTATCCGTACAATCGTGGGCAAACGCTAAAATGGTTAAAGCAATTTTTTGAATTTCGTTTTCATGGTTTTGGTGATTACGAAGATGCGATTGTCAGTAACGAATCGTTTTTACACCACAGTGTACTCACCCCAATGCTCAATGTTGGTTTGATTACGTCAATGGAAATAATTGATAAGGCGATTGCTTATGCACATGAAAATAAAGTAGCTATCAATTCCTTAGAAGGATTTGTTCGACAGATAATTGGCTGGCGCGAATTCATACGAGGTATGTACGAATGCAAAGGCGTTCCTTCTCGCACTAAAAATTTCTGGGGTTTCAATCGAAAAATTCCAGCTTCTTTCTATGATGGTACAACTGGCATTGTTCCAATTGATGAAACGATAAAAAAGCTTTTGCAAACGGGTTACTGTCATCACATCGAACGGTTAATGGTACTTGGTAATTTTATGTTGCTTTGTGAGTTTGATCCCGATGAAGTTTACCGTTGGTTTATGGAACTGTTTATTGATGCCTACGACTGGGTGATGGTGCCCAATGTTTATGGCATGAGTCAGTTTGCCGATGGTGGATTTTTTGCCACCAAACCCTACATCAGTGGTTCTAACTATCTAAAGAAAATGAGCAACTACAAAAAAGGCGATTGGCAAGAAATATGGGACGGTCTTTTCTGGCGCTTCATGGATGTCAATCGCGATTTCTTTTTGAAGAACCCTCGACTAGGAATGTTGGTCCGTATGTTTGACAAGATGGATGCCGAGCGAAAGGAGCGCTTGTTGGCTGGTGCTGATTTGTTTTTGGAGGCTTTGGATGGAGAGGGGTGAACTTGAAAAGATATTGAATGTTAGGACTTAATCTTGTTTGGAACTAATTGTTGATTTTAGAAGTTGTGATAATATTCTTTGAAGTTTTTTAGCAACGTATAGTTTTTAAGTCATCATTAGTTTGATGAATATCATTACAACTAAAATATTATTTATTCGTGATTTTCTTGTTTTCGAAGAATCGGTAATAAAAAATACACAAAATGATTAAAATTAGCATCAACGAATCAGAGCCTATCGAATACCTTTCCTATAAGCTTGTTTCAACTATAGGTAAAGATGAAGTAGGAAACAGACGATTGGTTGATACACTGTTGCCGATTTACTCTGGGGACATCAGTGGGCTAAAAACAACTGAAGTTGATTACCTAATACTTGCTTCTGATTTACAAGGAAATGTTTTTGAAAATGATGAACCGATTCTACTTGGAGAAGTGCTCCCTGATTATTTACAACTAATATTTGAGACAAAATTTCCAGATATCAATTTGCAAAGGGTTGGTGTCATTCTGTGTGGAGATCTATATGCTCGACTAGACAAGAGGGGAGGGCTTGGTGATGTAAAACAAGTATGGCGTAACTTCAATCAAAATTTTAGTTTCGTAGCTGGAGTATCTGGTAATCATGATTACTACGGTAGTCCTGAAGAATTCGAAGCTTTTAAATCTGAAAAAGAAATCCATTATCTCGATAAACAAATAAAAAACATTAAAGGTATTTCAATGGGAGGCCTAAGTGGCATCATTGGGAAACCAACTAAACATTTTAGAAATGAAGAAGCTAGTCATCTAAAAGAATTGAAAAAACTCTTGGCGAAAAATCCTGATCTTATTTTGCTTCATGAGGGACCTAGTAGTTCGGTTCCACCGAATGTAGGTAACCCTAAAATTAGAGAACTAATAGAGAAGGCGAAGCCCAGTGTTATTTGTTTTGGACATAACCAATGGAAAGATATACTGGTTGAACGAGCGGATGGAGGACTGCTAGTCAATTTGGATGGAAGGTGTATTTTATTGCGGGTTGATTAGAACTAATTATATGTTTTTACCATAGCACTAAAGTTAGCCGTTCTCCATAACCTACCATATTATCCATCCACTCATCCTT
This sequence comes from uncultured Saprospiraceae bacterium, assembly GCA_937959375.1. GTDB lineage: Bacteria > Bacteroidota > Bacteroidia > Chitinophagales > Saprospiraceae > CALGLS01. Next base: position 2,435 of record CALGLS010000502.1, on the reverse strand, counting down.
AGTTTTTCCATATCGTTTTACTTAAACTCGATGTTAGTAGATTCCAAAATTCCAATTCATCAAAACACAAGAAACTTCTCCACATAAATCGCCCCATCTTCTGTCAGCACTCTAATGAAATAAATTCCTGTAGCTATGTTCGGAACTGAGTAAATATATTCACCTGCGTTTCCTTTTTCTTCCAAGCCAAATTGCTGACCCCTTATGTCTACGATTGAAAGACTGAAATTTGTGTGGTCTGGATTCTTTATGAGTACAGCTTTTTCGGCAGGAAGATATTTGATATCAATATTCCAGAGATCGGCACTTTTTTCTTGAAGACCGACCAAGGTGCAATCCAAGGGGCTAGCACCAGTTTCAATCGTTTCACCAGGCACGATGTCAATCCCTTCAAAGCCAGGGAAATCGGTCGGGTATTTATAAGCTCTAAAACCTGAGTTATTGTTTGCATTTTGACCTTGAGGAAAAGGATCATCACCATATAAAGGTATGATGTATTCCCACACGACCTCTCTATCAGGAGTCACTTCTACAAAATGACCTAGCGAACCATAATTCAGTAAAGTATTGCCATTTTCTAGTCGCTGCGCATTGGACAAATAAGGAGAGTAATCTCGCTCGCTAGTTAAATCTCCATATACCACTTCAGCTTCCTCAGGACCATAGGGATCTGTGTCAGGTACCGTATATCCACCGTTGGCATCCATTGGAGGTTCCAGGATTTCAGCAGTAGAATAATCTGGCCCGGGTATTCCGTTTCCATTGTTGAAAATCAAGATTTTTCCAGCATCCTCCAATCCTTCTTTGATCCAGTGTACACCATGTTGACCAAATAGTTTTTGATCATTAACGGGGGCTCTGTCATAAGCAGAACCATTTCCCCAGCGATACAAAATGTCACCGCCCTTTCCATAAATACCTCCTTCATGCGAGGCTGCCTCTTCAGTAGTCGTACTATGGTCCAAGATCCAAATCTCATCTGAATTTCTTACACTGATTAGTATCTGATCCAAATCCGCATTGTAGTCAATCGCATTAAAGTGATTCCAGTCTCTAGTAGAGTTTGAATTACTACTGTTAAGATCAGGTAAATTAATGTTGAATAATTCTGGATGCTCAGCGACCACGCCATAGTTTAGTTTGGTAGAATCAAAGTCTTGTATATAATGATCTTTGATGTTCCATTCCCAAACAATATTAGCACCCGAATTTCCTGTCGGTTCTAGTTCTAAAATACGTTCGGACCACATGTACCCTTCGTTAGCAATCTCATCAGGATCTCGTCCCCATTCAATCAAATCATCTGTATATTCTAACTCCCAAGTCAGCACCAGTATATTTCCATTGGGCATGTAAACCGCATCGTGATGCGAAAGCTGCGTCTCAGTATTTAACTCCCATTGCCAAACCGTGTTGTTATCCCAATCCACCAGTTCAAGACCACCCGCATTACTAGCTGAAGTAAATGGCCCCACGGTACTTACCTTATAGGTTCTGAACATCAAGCCGTTGTCCAAAAAATAAGCAGACAAACCCGGTCTGGTTCCTCTAGACCATTGGTTAATCAATCGACCACAATTGTCTACGATGTGCGCTTGGGTTCCACTAAAAGGCGAGAAAAAAGTATAGCCCACCTGACTACCTTCTTCGTGTTGTAAGGTCCCTAATGTTTGTCCTTGTAAAAAGAAGGGAAAGATTAGTGTGATCGCGAGGAGTTTGAATTTATTGATTGGCATTGTTGGTGATTTTTTATACGTAGTTGAGTTTCTACTTAATAGTTGGGTTAAATTATACCACAGCCAAGATAAGGAATTAGTTTTTATGCTTTGTATTTAATTTAAATTTTGGAAAAAACCAGCAGAATACTTTTCTAGTGTATTTGGAAGGTACTTAATAGAACGAGAGGTGCTATTAGTTATTTGCATAAGGTTTTTTTGAAATAGAAATGATTCTTTCTTCCCCAAGGAACTTTTCCAACTCAAATCAAGTTCTAAAACCAAATAACAAGCATACCACCAAAGTCATGATTGTCTAACACCACTTTTCTAAAGGTAATTACATTATCGCTCCCGCTGTTCTAGCGCGAGAAGATTTCACATTATTTCATTACAAATGACAGACCGCATAAGCTTAGCTTATGCCTAGCTAGTTCGTGTATTACACAAGCTTGCCAGTCATTTTAATTTAGTTAAGATGAGACAGACAAGACATAAGCCTAAGAGAACTAGGCAGGCACAAGATATTTCCCGTAAGGCTACGGCACAAAACTTAAGTTGGTTATTAGAGAATCCTATTTTTCCACTTTCAAAGTTGGATACACGTGATCTTTTTATTGGTCGATTAAAACAAATTTCGTTTCAAACGGTGGAAATGCAACAGGCATTTATCAGAGATATTAGTGCTTTGGTGAATTGCAAACATTTGCCGATAGAGCT
>CALGLS010000501.1 GCA_937959375.1 uncultured Saprospiraceae bacterium | reverse complement strand
TTATCTGAATTAAAAAAGAATACTACGCTTTTCGAAAAGCATAAAGGAGCAATCAAACTTTCCGAAGCAATTGGCAACGTACAGGATTTTCATACAAATCCAGAAAATGCAGGAGCCTTATTCCAAGCTGCTTCCCAATTTAATTTATTAGAAATGGTTGGTCCGCACGTTCCTCCAGAATGGGGCGTAGGCATTTATGAAAATGACAAAACTCAAGGCCCCGCTTGTGCGATTGCCTGTGGTGCGGGTACGATTTACAGAAATTACTTTGCGAATGTCAACGGCGAAATAGGACAAACAAAATTCAATCAAATCGATTGTTTAAAAGAAGTCGGTCTAGCGCTAGGTAATGAAAAGGAAGACCTGTGGAAGATGGAAAACGGCTACGCCCTCGCTACCCAAGATGGATTAAACGCGATTAATAAATACCTTCATAGTTTAAATCCTACTGAATACGAAGAGCTAAAAGCAAAACTTCAAGTTGGTATTCAATGGGATACTGAAGTCACGCTTAGAGGAAAAGGACATCGAGTTGCTCAAATATATTGTTCTGCTTTGCCTGTTGCTTATTCTAAATTTGGATTTATTTATTGGGAAGCTTTCGCAAGATTGGTTTTGGAAGCGACCTATGAAGCGACCTTTTATGCGGCACTTTTAAACCTAGAGAAAACAGGAAATAACAAACTGTTTTTAACCTTAGTCGGAGGTGGCGCTTTTGGAAATGAGGAGACTTGGATTTCTGATGCCATTGAAAAATCAATTTTGAAGTTTCAAAATGTTCCTCTGGATGTTTGTTTTATTAGTTATGGAAAATCCAGTGATTTGGTGCGATCTATAATTGGTAAGTTTTGATTTATCAACTCAAGCTTCATAAAACAACTCTCCTGCAATTCCATCCGCCAACAACTTTCCACTTCGAGTCAAAACAAAAGCATCACCATTTCGAACCATCTCACCTTGTGCGATAAAATTACTAGTCTTCGCTAAAAAATCATTCATACCTTCAGGTAATATCGTTGCAAGTCGATTTACATCTACACCCCACATCGTTCGCAAGGTCGTCAAAATATATTCGTTAAATTGTTGCTCCTTAGTCAGAACCTCTCGCTCAAAATCAGGAGCATCAACAGCTATCGCTTTCAAATATTTTGCATTATTGGGAATGTTCCACTGGCGACTAAGCCGATCAAAAGAATGAGCAGAAGGTCCCACTCCTAAATAAGGAATGCCTTGCCAGTAAGCCGTATTGTGACGAGCTTCTTTGCCCGGTTTAGAAAAGTTAGAAATCTCATATTGCTGATATCCATTCGCATCAATAAAATCCAGTAGTAGCTCAAACTGTCGAGCCGATTGTTCATCATCCACCGGAGCTGCTTTTCCTTTTTTGACAAAATGATCTAAGGCTGTTCCCTCTTCCACCGTCAAGCAATAACTAGACAAATGCGGAATGTCCAATGATTTAAAAATAGCTAAATTTTCTAACCACTTTTCATCTGTCAAACCTTGTGTTCCATAAATCAAATCGATCGTCATATTATCAAATCCTATCGCCTTCGCTTCTTGCAAACAATTCAAGGCTTCTTTCGAATTATGCGCTCGATTCATAAATTTCAAATCAGCTTCATGAAAAGATTGCACACCTATACTCAAACGATTCACTGGTGATGCAGCTAAGCTTTCTAGGGTGGTAGTATCCAAATCATCTGGGTTGGCCTCCAACGTAATTTCGGCATCAGCCGCCACTTTAAAAATGCGATGCGCCGCCTCAAAAATCAAATCCAATTCTTTACCATTAAGCAAAGAAGGTGTTCCACCGCCAAAATAAATAGTCCGTAATTCTTTTTCAAACAGATAGTCTTGCCTCAATTCCATCTCACGAATAATAGCGGTCACCATCTCTCCGCGATATTTCAGCGAAGTAGAAAAGTGAAAATTGCAATAGTGACAAGCTTGCTTGCAAAATGGAATATGTATGTAGAGTCCGTTGGGCAAAGGTTTAGGGTTTTAATGAGACGGAAGTCGGAAGATGGAAGTCCGGAGATTCCTTCTAACGTAGATTATACGAAAGTGAAAACTTTGGAATATCCTCTCCAGTGTCTCAAAAGTACCTTATTTTATGATGTTTTTCAGTAATAGGAGCTTACGATCGCAAGAAACCCTGTCTGCCGACTAGGCAGATTCTGTCTTCGGACTTCCGTCTTCGGACTTTTCTCCCCCCTCCAAATAACTATTTCCCCATATTTACGTTTCTAAATCAATATGTCCTCGCGCTCAAATAAAATATTTTCTAAAATTGGCTTACTGGTATTCCTTTTCGGGATCACCAATACTCCGCTTATTGCCCAGCAGCAATTACATCTAAACTTGCAAGTTGCAGATATAGCGCAAGAACAATTGGAGAAAAAATTAGAATACGAGAAAGTCTTCAATGATAGTCTGAGTTTGGTCGATCAGTTGAAGTCTGTCGTTTTGCAACTCCATGCGCAAGCACATCTCGAAGCATCTATTGATAGCTTGTCGCAAAAAGATAGTTTAGTTACAGCGCACCTTTTTGTTGGGAAAACATATGAGTGGGCAGCATTACAAAATGGAAACGTAGAAGAAGCCTTTTTAAGTCAAGTTGGATTCAGAGAACGCCTTTATCGCAAAAAAGCATTTCACTACAAAGAAGTTTTAGAACTGCAAGAATCACTTTTGACCTACGCTGAAAACAATGGTTATCCTTTTGCCACCGTTTGGTTGGATAGTGTTCAGATCAATCAAGGACGTATTGCTGCGCAACTCATGATGGAAAAAGGTCGCCTCGTTTTGATGGATGGAATCAACGTCATCGGAGACGCAAATATATCGGATACTTATCTGGAAAATTATTTGGGTTTGAAAAAAGGAAATCTTTATAGTAAAGAAAAAGTGAAGAAAGTTCGTGCTCGGATCAAGGAATTACCTTTCGTTCAAGAGAAAGAAAATACGACGGTTACCTTCAAAGGAAATAAGGCTGTGACCAATTTATTTTTAGTAAGAAAGAAAGCATCGCGTTTTGATATATTGGTGGGGCTGTTGCCAAATAGTGAAGTTGAGGTGCCAGGTGGACCAACAGTAAGACAGTTTTTATTGACGGGGACTATCGATGTAGATATGCACAATCAGTTTGGTCTTGGCGAAAAAGTGATGGTTGAATTTCAACAACTTCGTCCAGAGACGCAGGAACTAAGAGTGAATTTTGAGTATCCATACATTTTGAATTTCCCTTTTGGAATTGATGTCGATTTTGAATTGTTCAAAAGAGATACTACAAGCCTGGATGTTACTTACGACTTTGGTGTGCAATACCTTTTTGAAGGAGGGAATTATGTCAAAGCTTTTTGGAACAACACCGTTTCGAACATTCTGACCATCAACACAACCGACATTCGTAATCGTCAAAGATTACCGGCCAGTCTCGACTATTCCAATGCTTCTTTTGGACTAGAATATTATTTGCAAAAGCTAGACTATCGACTTAATCCAAGAAAAGGTTGGGGTGTAAAACTACGCGGTGATGCAGGTGTTAAAAAGATACGAAAGAACAACTCCATTCTCGATATCGAAGACCCTGCGGTAGATTATACTTTGGCTTATGATACACTTGATTTGAAAACATTCCAGTATCGAATTGCAGCAGAGTTGGAATATTACCTACCGATGTTTTCTAGAGGAGCATTAAAGTTAGGACTTAACTCTGGTTGGTATATCAGTCAAAATCCAATTTACCAAAATGAGCAATATCGAATTGGAGGGAATCGCCTGTTGCGGGGATTTGATGAGAAAACTGTTTTTGCCACACGCTATGCCGTCGGTACCTTAGAGTATCGTTTGTTGGTTAGCCAAAATTCCTATTTGTATGCCTTCGCAGATTATGGTTATGTTGAAAATGTAACGACTACTCAAAACGATATTGACCAACCACTTGGCTTTGGTGCGGGCCTTACTTTTGAAACGAAGGTCGGCTTATTCGGTTTCAGCCTCGCCCTCGGTCGCCAACAAAACAACCCTATCGATTTCCGGAATGTGAAAACGCATTTTGGTTACGTTAGCCTTTTTTAGAATTGCTCGCTTGGGAGGATGGGACACGGATCTAACAGATTGAACAGATAAGAACGGATTTTTTCTTTTATCGCGCTCAATAATATATTTGGTGCAAACTATCCCCATCAGAGGGCATTCACATCCCCCAAAAAAAATCCGTCCCCATCCGTTTGATCCGTCCAATCCGTGTCCCATCCCCATCAGAGGGCACTCACATCCCCCGAAAAAAATCCGTCCCTAACCCGTTCCATCCGCCCAATTCGTGTTCCCATCCCTCCTATCTGCCACAGGCACACCCCACGTCCCACAAAAAAATAATCCCAACGCATCCTATCTTTTCAAAAACCGAAGCAAGCGAAACAACACAGAATCAAAGCGCTCGATATTAAAAAATGCCTCCTGCTTCGCACCAAAGTTTCGTCGAACCTTAGTCACCCCAGGAATCATACTTCCCTCAAAGTCAAAAATATCAAGCCCCAAAACCTGACTAGAATATTGTATCGCTTCCCAAACCAAAAGAATTCCTGCACCACTATTTCTCAATTCCGGATCGTCGCCAGCAATATGATAATAAGCTCGCTCTTTATCCCAAACCAAATAAATGGCAGAATGAATCCGACCCTCCTCATCTCGTGCAAAAAATAATTCACGAGATTTATTTTCAACCAAAACCTGATCGTATTTTTTGAGGAAGTCGAGCGGAATTGCAAGTTTTGTATTCTGTCGATCAAAACTCATTTTCATGATGCGATAGAAATCTTCAACCGTACCTTCGTGACTCACGGTAACCAGTTCTTTCGCTTTTTTGATTTTGTTATTTCGATAATCGGAGTCAAAATTTTTGAAAACCGAATCAAGGTCTTGAAGTCCGCTGATAGAATAGCTATAGTAAGTCGTTTGCTGATAACCTTTCCAGTAAAAAGGTAACCAGTCTTTGATACTATAGTGTAGGTTTTGATTGAAATGAGCGACCTCAGGTAATTGCTCAATTAAGGCTTTTACGATACTTTGTTCTTTCTTGCCTCCTTTAAATTTTGGAACGATGTAAGGCCCCAGCATTTTAGTCAACCAAGGCATCGCAATATGCTTGAACGGCCCCTTTTGCTTTATGAAGTAAGGCATACTAGCCGCAATCTGACCACCCTTTTCGACCAATATCACATCCCATTCTCCATCAAAACATACGGAATCTAGGTGCCAGGGCTGCGAGAAAATCGGTATTGTTTTCTCCTCTTCGCAGAATTGACGATATTGGGCTTTTTTAGTCATTTAACTATTGCAAAACTATTTTAGTGTAATTGTCTTCGATTTTGATTTGAACTACAAAAGGAACAAAAGAAAACAAAAGTTCCTACAATTGAGAATACGTATTATGTGCTTTTGTACCCTTTTTTGTCTTTTATGGTTCAAATAACGTTAACGGGAAATTTTCCAATTCAATATCTCTTTAATCAATGCTCGAGCAAATTAAAAATACATTTCAAAAGCATAGCGCAAAAATAGCATTCTGTATCAGAAACCAGTCATACAGTTATGCAGACTTATTGCTTTATGTGAATGGAATACGAAATTTACTTCAAAAGGAACGCCCTCAGTCCCATTTTATTGGTCTGGCAGGCTTCGATGATTTAGAAACCTATGCTGCTATTCTGGCGCTGTGGGCAGAAGGTTATGCCTTTGTGCCATTGAGTTCGAATAGTCCGCTGGAGCGAAATGAAGAGATTTTACGACAAGTAGAAACGACTTATATTTTGAGTAGTAGAGCTTCGACAGATACATTGGTGAAAACTGCCAAAATAATTTTGACAAAAGATATAGTAGGAAAAGAAGCTGAGTATTCAGATCTATCCAATTGGAAAGCGGATGAGATCATGTGTATGATTTTTACCTCTGGTAGTACAGGTGTTCCCAAAGGGGTGCCTTACTCTTTAGGAAATATCAATACGACGCTAGATGCTTTTTTTGCATTGGGTTATGACCTTTCGGAAAAAGATCGTTTTCTTCAAATGTTTGAGTTTACTTTTGATCTGTCATTAATTTCATATTTGCCAGCCTGGTGTCTTGGAGCAGCCATTTATCCGATTAACCATAAACAGGTAAAATACCTAGCAGCTTATCAGGTACTCCAACAACATGCGATTACTTTTGCGACAATGGTACCTTCTACACTTCAATTTTTGAAACCTTATTTTGCGCAAGCTAGCTTACCTAACTTGCGGTATTGCCTATTAGCAGGAGAACCGTTTTATACAGACTTGGCAGAAGCTTGGATGCGCTGTGTTCCAAATGCAAAAGTGATTAATGGCTCAGGACCTTGTGAAACAACAATGGTTTGTGTCGGATACGATCTAAGCCGAAATTTGGCTGAAAATAAATCACATAACAATGTTTTAGCATTTGGGAAACCATGGAAAAATACAACAACGATTATCGTTAATGAACAACTAGAAGAAGTGCCAGTAGGAGAGGAGGGCGAGTTGTGTTTTGCAGGTGGAAACGTGATGCAAGGCTATTGGAAATTACCTGAGAAAAATGCGAACTTGTTTTTTAATAAAACAATAGACGGAGTATCTCATCGTTTTTACAAAAGTGGAGACATGGCTTTTATAGATGAATCAGGAATACTTTATTCTTGTGGACGAAAAGATCAGCAATATAAAATTCAAGGTTACAAAGTTGAATTAGGAGATTTGGAACGGCATGCACGTGATTTTTTAGTCAATAAACATGTCGCTAGTACGGTCGTTAAAAATGAAAAAGATATACTTGAGATTCATCTTTTTGTCGAAGGTGGAATTGAAAATGAAAATGAATTAGCGACTTACTTAAGTGGACAACTTCCTGTATATATGTTGCCAAAAGGGATCCACACGATAGTTCGTTTGCCCCTAACACAAAGCGGAAAACTGGATCGAAAACAATTGAAGCATTTAGTACCTTAGATCAGTGTAAGATTTAGCGATAAACTAATTTAAATTGAATAAAAAAAACATAGAAACTAACCTCTACGAATTTTATCGAACCTTGGGTGCCCTTCACAAGAAGGTGCCAGCAATTGTACACGGAGCAGAATATATCGATTGTGAACCATTCCATTGGCCACGTACTTTTTTTGGATCAAGTGAAACAGAAGAACTGGGAGAGATCGCTAAGAGAATTCACGAAGGTATCTTGCCTCCTCAATGGATATTACTTCGACCTGAAAATCATGAGGAGTTTTATTCAAAACTAGAGTTAGAAGGCTTTCGCAAAATGATGGTTTGGCCAGGCATGGGGTTGGAATTGGAACAAGCCGATTTTTCAAACCATAACACAGAAAGTGTAAAGCTGATTGAGCATGAAGCAGAGTTAGAACAATGGTTTGATATCGTGAATACCATATTTTTTGGTCGTGAACCAATGGAATATGATTTTTTTAAAACCTGCTGGGAATCTGGATTGTTTAATTTTTATGGAGCGAAGGTGGACGACGAAATTGTTGCCACAGCAATGACCTTCAAAAGCAATTCTGATATTGGAATCTATATGGTAGCCACTTCTGACGCACATCGAAGAAAGGGTTTGGCACGACAAGTAACGCTTCAGATTTTGAAAGATGCAAAAGCAAATGATTGCAAAAACGCTTATCTTCAGGCAACGGCCATGGGAGCCTATGTTTATGAAGACTTAGGTTTCAAATCGTTTTGTACATTTGATATTTATTGGCTACTCGGAGCTGTACAAAAAAAAATAGAGGCTTAGATTTTGCCAAAAAGAAAAAAATATGAATAAAGAAAACATACTAACGGATTTAAAAATAATTTTCGCTCGCGTTTTAAAACGAGATGATTTAGACCTTCAGCTATCCACCACGATGGATGACATCGAGCAATGGGATTCACTCAATCACGCAATTTTAATCGACGCTGTTGAAAAACAATACAACATTAAATTTGATTTGATGGATATGTTAAGTATGCAATCGGTAGGCGATATTTGCGAATCTACTGCCAGCCGAATCGCTGCGACTTAGTAAGCATATGTTGAAGACCATTCTCATAAAAGATCTCGTTCAATTTATTGAAGACGCTATTGTAGCTCAACTTCCCGATATTCCAATCACGCCACTTCGTGCACTTTCTCAAAAACAAAACCCTTCCGCAGATTCCGAAGATCCGGCACTCATTGTCGCGTACAATCAGGAAGAAGAAATAGTAGCCTACTTTGGTTGTTTGCCCGATCGAATTGCAGCTGCACCAGAAGAAAAAATTTGTTGGAGTAGCTGCTGGTGGGGGCATCCTGAAAAAGGAAAAGGGGCGACGATGCAAGTTTTTTATCAAGCACTAAAACTATGGAAGGGCAAAATGCTTTTTGATGCTTTGCCAGAAAAATCAGAATCCATTCTGAATCACATGGGGTTTTTCTCCTTTCGGAAAATAAATGGCATACGTGGCTTCATGCGTTTTAAGTGGCGTAAGATTATTCCTGCTCGTTATCCGAAATTGAAAGCTATTGGATTTTTATTTGGATGGATGGATTGGTTGCTAAATGTTGTTTACGCTGTTCGAATTGCGATTTGGGATGTTTTACAAAAAGAAGACTTTCAAATCAAACGAATCAATACGATTGATCATCAAGCAACTGATTTTATAACAAAGCATAACAACAATGAACTAATTGGCCGCGGACAAGATGAGCTCAATTGGATTATTCAACAACCTTGGCTTGAAGTCAATAAAGACGGGGTAGGTCCTATGTCTCAGACATATTTTTTTTCTGCTTACGCCAAACAATTTGAAAACATCGTTCTGAAAGTATGGCATAAGAAGGAAATGGTCGCGGTGCTTTTTATGACTTTGAGAGATGGTGAGTTAAAATTACCTTATGCTTATTTTGAAAAAGAAAAAGCTGCTTTAGTGGGGAAGGTGATTGTTCGAAAAATGATTGAATTTAGAGCGGAGACCTTTGTTTGTTTCAACAAAGAATTGTGGACTTATTTTCGAGAGAATAGTGGTCCTTTTTATCATCTGCGTTTGATTGATAAAACCTTTGGTTATAGTTCTGAATTGGAAAAATATATGAATGAGGATGTTGTGATTCAGGATGGTGATGGTGATGTGGTTTTTACTTGAGTGGACTATCGTGTTTTGAACCATATAAGGCATATAAGGATCATATAAGAAATTACCTCACTAGCCACACGTTAGACGAGCACTTCGGTCTTCGGTCTTCCGTCTTCCGTCTCTATCTGGCAGCGCAGCTAGACAGGTTCGGACTCCCGTCTTCCCCACTACCCCCGATCAATAAAATTCTTCCCAATCGGAGCCTTCAATAAATAATACAAATACTCACCCCGTAAAATCTCCTCGGCAGAAGTAGTAAACTCCTCCATCGGAATACGTTGAAAATGAGTTGTAAAGGAATCTTCCTTGATTCCTGCCGATCCAAAAGTAATGTCTGTGATTTTATCTTCTTCCATGGTTTCAAAAAAAGTGGCACCAACTTCATGGTCGGTAAACGGAAAAGAAAAAGTTCGATAATCAGTTTTGAATCGTCGTTTTACAAAGTCAACACTTCGTTCCGTCTGTCGAATTTGTTCCGCAAGATTGATCTCTGCAAACAAAGGATGATCGACGCTATGCCCTCCAATTGCAAATCCATCTTTTTTTAATTCACGAATTTGAGGAGTAGTCAAATAGGGTTTTTGCTTTTTTAGAAAAGCATCAAAATCAAGTTCGATTACTGCTGCCAGTTCATCAGGTAACTGCCGTTGACTATAGTTGAGTTTCAATAAATCTTCCTCAATCAATGCCTTCTCCGGAGAGTTGAGCGAAAGCATTTTTCCAAGTTGTGCAGTCTGCCCTTTTGTCAATTTTTGTTTATTCATCGTTTCAATCAAAACACTTACCTTGTATCTAAAGAATAAGGCTTTGTTGTCTACAAATGAGCTATTCAAAAAGATAGTTGCAGGAATACCTTTGCGTTTCAAAATTGGTGCTGCAATATCGTAAACCTCTCTAAGTCCATCGTCAAAAGATAAGAAGAAAGCATCCTTTGGAAGTTCTGTTTCATTTTGTACTGAATCAATTAAAGTCTCCAGCCCAATCGGTTGGTACTCTGACAAAAATAAATCAAGGTCGGCTTCAAATTGTTTGGTACTACGTGGATAATAAAGATGGCGAATATGCGGTAAGTCTTCACTGCCTTGTATGCTATGATAGAAAGGGAGTACGAATCGTTGCCCAGTCATGGACTTCAATCGACTAATTGAAAAAGCGGCAGGTGCTGCTTGTAATATGTGCAATAAACTTTTTCGCATATTATGTTTAGTGAAGGGATTTTTTCATTTGTCAGGTGCTAATTAATAAAGAGACACCGACTGAGCGTAGTCGAAATCAAGTGTCGTTTTACAACTTGCGCATAATAAGAATTCCATCACGAATCGGTAAGATAAGGTTTTCTACTCGATCATCCACCTGAATCTTTTTATTGAAGTCATCAATCATCTTCGTCGTGCGATCTTTTTCTACTCTGGTGATCTTCCCATCCCACAAAACATTATCCGCAATCATGAGTCCACCAGGGCGAAGACGATCAATCAAGGTATCAAAATAAGTAGCATTATCTTTTTTGGCAGCATCAATTAATATCAAATCAAAATCGCCCTCAATCGTTGGAATGATTTTCTGCGCATCACCCATATGCAACTTGACTTTATCTGTCAACTCAGCTTTGGCAATATATTTTCGAATGAGACTTTCCAGTTCGTCGTTCACTTCAATGGTATGCATAAAGCCATCCTTGGCTAATCCACGGGCAAGACAAATTGTAGCATATCCCGTAAAGGTTCCCACTTCCAAAATGGATTTAGGTTGCAACATGCTACTCAGAAAATAAAGTAACTGTCCTTGAATCGGACCAGAAATCATTTGTGGAGAAAGCGCCTTGAAATTGGTTTCCCGTTCCAACTCCAGCAAAACTGAATCAGGAGGGGTAGAATGCGCTTCGGTATAAGCGTTTAATTTTCGCTGCTTGATTTCCATGCTGCAAAGTTGATTTTATTCGAGGAGAAAACAAAACACTAGCAGTGGAAATTTGTATAATCGATTTCTATATACAGTGGTTGGTATAGGTTGGACAGGGAGGGGCTTGAGATCAAGCAATCACGATAGACGAGAGCTTCGGACTTCCGTCTTCGGACTTCCATCTTCAGACTTCCATCTTCAGACTTCCATCTTCAGACTTTCCACCCCCCTACTCACATCCCAAATCAATCTGAGAAAACGGATCATTATTAGGAATGCAATTCCCGGACAAAACACTTTCTGGAACATAACGATCCAAGTTAGAGTCATACAAACCACCACTGATGAAAGCCGTAATGTCATCAACCTCATCGTCTGAAAGTGAAAGAGGATGAAAGTATTGAGAAATTTGCGATTCAGGAACACGATTGTTTTCACGAATTCCTAAATTGAAATATTGAACGACATCTCTAAGCGTATGATGTGAACTTCCATGAAAGTAAAACGGAGAATTTTTTAAATTATAAAGTTGAGGAACTCTAAATTTGAACATGTCTTCTGCACGGCCAGTAAAACCACCACGTCCCAAATTCTTTTTATCGCTGACGTCGGTGCCTAGTCCACCATTCTCAAATAAATCTTCAACACCCAGTGCCGCAAATTCCATAGAGCTAAGTGCTGGACCAGTGTGGCAATTATTACAACCAGCTTTTCCGAAAAATAATAAAGCCCCTTTTTTTTCCTGATCGGTCATAGCAGTGTGTTCGCCTTTTAGCCAATTTTGAAAAGGAGCTTCGTTGGTAAATAAAGTTCGAGTATAGGACGAAAGCGCTAATGCCGTTGTCTCAATACTATAGCGATCCTCTTCAGCATAATCAGGGAAAGCAGCATCGTACATCGGAGTATAACCTAGTGTATCCAAAACCGTTTTGTTGATCACCATTCGATGCAGATCAAGACCTGCTATATTTTGGGTTTCATTACCAGAAAAGCCATGGTGGTTGAGTGCAGTCTCTTCGTTATTCGACCAAAGCGATTCGGTGTTTTCGTTAACGCCATTGGCACCGAATTGACCATTCCACGAAGTGTTGGTTACAAAAGCAACATTCAATTGAGTCAAAGGTCGAATGCCTTGTGCGTCTATTTCATCCGCATTGTAAGAAGGGTACTTGTCTCGATTTTCACCGTTTTCACCAAAACCAATTCCGCCATCAGCGATGCCTTGTTGGCGACCTGGCATAAACCCTGCTGAAGGGACATGGCAGCTGCCACAAGAAAAACTACCTTTTCCAATTGCTTGAGCAGGAGCTAGTGCTAGACCTGTTTCAAAAAATAATAAATTACCTAAAGCTACTTTTTCAGCAGTAATTGGATTTTTAGGATCCTGAGGAATATTTTGGAAGTCGTCACTTTGCGGCAAGATAAAATCTAGATGACTGCCATTGGGAGAGGACTTGTCAAGTGTGAGTTGTAGTCGCTGATCTAAAGGACTTTCAAGGACATCTTGCGTACAGGAGTACACTGTCAATACGATGGTGAAGAGCAACAGAAGTGCTACAAGTTTTTGTTTGTTCATGAGAAATCGGTCAATGTTCTTGTTTTCAAATGGTGGAGGTGGGAGAGAGTTCAAAATTAAAGCAATTCACCTTTAGACTCAATACCCAAATACGGTATTTATGATATGATGATTTTTTACTTAGGCTCCCTCACCCAATTGGAGTTGTAAATATAAGGCATTTGTTTTTAATACGAAAAACATTAACAGAGTTAAGAGGGCTGTGATAAGACTTATTGCTTGAAGCGTTTTTTGATAAAAGGATAGCTAAATACTGCACAAAGTATGAGGGAGCAACCGATATAAAATTTGGTGTTTAAAATCTTGTTTTCCTGTAAAAGAAAAATAGCTAAAATAATCCCGTAAACTGGTTCAAGGTTATAAACCAAATTGGACGCAAAAGCAGAAACATGCTTGAGGGCAGTAAGCGAAAGAACATAAGCAAAAGTAGTACAACCCAAGGCAAGTATAATCAGATAAAAGAAATCCATTTTAGTGGGCATGAATTGTAAGTCTGGGTTGTAACCAAACACAAATGGAAGTAACAAACCAAGAAACAAACAAGCACTACTTAATTCTAAAAAAGTAATGGTAAGTGGATCTGTTTTCTCTACCATTTTTTTATTCAAAGTGCTAAAAAGCGCAGCAAGAAAGGCTGACAATAAACCCACCCAAATTCCAGGTAGCATCGCTAGTTCTGTACTATTGGCAATAAGTACCATCGCTGGTATTATGATAACGCCAATCGCTAGCTCATACCAGCGAAAAGGCGTACGCATCAACAAGGGTTCAAGGATCGAAGTAAACAGAGAAATGGTCGCCATACAAATCAAACTTATGGAGGCATTCGCATATTTGATTGATCCAAAGAAGCAAACCCAATGCAGTCCCACTATAATCCCAATACCCATGTATTGCAAAATCAGTTTTCGCGGAAGCAAATACAACTTTCTGCCAAAGCCAATCAAAAATAATAAACTGATGGAGGTGATAAAAACACGCCACCAAACTAAGACAAAAGCTGACAATGAGATACAGGCTCCAAGTATGGCAGTAAAGCCAAATAATAATACCGCTAAGTGAAGTTGGGCGTATGCTTTTTTTGTTGGATTCATTACAGTTGTTGTCTATTGGCTAGAAGCTTGGAAACTTTGGACTTGGGTCTTCTATTTTCGGAACAAAGAGTTATTACTTATTTTAATTCCTTACTTGTCACAAAAGCGTATATTTGGCTCAATAAAAAAAACAATACTAAGGCTTTTTTGTTAGCCATTAGTATTTTGTTTAACTACAAAACATATTTTTAAACCTAAAATAAATAGAAAATGGTCAAAGTAGGAGACACAGCACCGAATTTTACACTTAGAGCAACCGACAAATCAGAAGTTTCACTAGAATCATTCAAAGGCAAAAATGTCGTTTTGTTATTCTTCCCATTGGCATTCACAGGAGTATGTACCACCGAGTTATGTACGATGCGTGATGATATCGGAACATATGAAGGATTGGACGCTCAGATACTAGCCGTGTCAGTTGATTCGTTATTTACTTTGGAAAAATTCAAAGAAGCAGAAGGGTACAATTTCCCACTGTTGTCTGACTTTAATAAAACAATTTCTCGCGCATATGGCGCCTTGTATGCTGATTTTGTATTGGATATGAAAGGAGTATCTAAGCGTGCGGCATTTGTAATCGACAAAGAGGGAGTTATCCGATACGCAGAAGTTTTAGAATCTGCAGGAGATTTACCAAATTTTGATGCAGTGAAGGAAACTTTAGGAAAATTATAAGCGTTACTTAACTGGATTGGAACTGCTTTTGTGTACCCTAAAAGGAGTGTTTTTCCAAAGAATTTGTCGAAGAGCTCTCATTCTCTGAATTCTTCTTAGATTATTTGAAATGTTTTCTTTATTTTAGTGTACCTTAATCTGGTGCTTATTTGTTACCGAAATTACTTTAAATCATGAATTTAATAACGAATCCACTGAAACTTGATAATATGACTGTTGAGGAACTAGAAGAAGTTCTAGTACTCGATGAGGTGACTGACACCGAAGACCCTGCCGAATTGGTAGTGTACAACGACGATGTTAACACGTTCGAATGGGTAATTCAATGTTTTGAGGAAATCCTAAAACACAACTCTGCTCAAGCAGAACAATGTGCCATGCTGATACATTATAAAGGTAAGGCAAGTGTTAAGAAAGCTCCCGAAAATGTCCTAAAACCTATGAAAGATGGTTTACTGGATCGTGGCCTTTCTGCCGTAATTGAAGGATAGTTAGACTAAGCAGTTTAACGGTGTTATTTGACCCCGTCTCTTAGACTAAATTATTATAAAAAATAAAAAGCAATAATTTTCCTTTGGGAGGTTGTTGCTTTTTTTATTAAAAAAGCAACGTGGGATCCTTCGACTCTGACTAGCTGAACTGAGTAGATAGATTCGCTCAGGATGACAAGTTAAAATGGAGGTAAATTTACGGTCGAGTGAAACTTCGGACTTCGGTCTTCCGTCTAAATCCTCCCAACTCAGATTATGCCAATATTCCGATTACTAGAAAACGACTACGCCTTCCCTCCAGCCGATCTTGCCGATCCCAATGGAATACTCGCAGTAGGGGGCGACCTGTCGGTAGGTCGATTATTGACCGCTTATCGCAAAGGTATCTTTCCTTGGTTCAATCCCGATGACCCAATCATTTGGTGGTCACCTGATCCGCGTTTTGTGTTGTTCCCAGATGAGTTGAAGATTCACAAAAGCATGCGACCTTATTTCAATCAGAAAAAATTTAACGTGACCTTCGATCATAATTTTGAAGGAGTTATGCGTGCTTGTCAAACCCAGCGCCGCAGCCGTCAACAAGGTGGCACCTGGATCACCGAAGATATGATTGAAGGCTATTACAATTTGCATCAACAAGGTTACGCGCACTCAGTGGAAGTGTGGAAAGGAGAGGAGCTAGTTGGTGGTTTGTATGGTATTGCTTTAGGCAAAATATTTTTTGGTGAATCTATGTTTGCGAAAGTTAGTAATGCCTCTAAATTTGGTTTCATCACCTTGGTGCAAGAATTGAAAAAGAAAGGTTTTGAACTAATTGACTGCCAGCAGGAAACCGGACATCTTGGAAGTCTTGGAGCACGAGCGATTCCGCGTCAAAAATTTATTGAGCTGTTGGAAATAAATGAAGGAGAGGATGATTTTGGCGCTTGGGCGAAATGATTTATCTACTGTTGTTTTGTAAGACAAGACATTAGTTGATTCACCTTAGCAGAAAACATTTTGATTTTTATTGCCGTTTTAATTCTAATTGTTATCCTATCTTTGCCCCAACAAATAAATAGTATCTATGATTCAGCGCTTTCTCCTACTACTGGCACTTATCAGTATTTTTGCTTTTGCAAGCAAAGACCGTAAAGAATACCCACAAGATTATTTTAGATCTCCTGTCAACCACGAAATTCGTTTGTCAGGAACCTTTGGTGAACTTCGTCCCAACCACTTGCATGCAGGGATTGACATAAAGGCCGTTAACGGTAAAATTGGACAACCCATTTTTGCAGTAGCTGATGGTTACGTGTCTCGCGTCAAAATGCAATCAGGTAGTTACGGAAAGGTGCTGTATATCAGTCACCCCAATGGCTACACCTCGGTTTATGCACATCTACATAAATTTACACCCGAGTTAGAAGAATATGTAAAGAATGCACAGTATCGTAAAAAATCATTCGAAGTGGATCTCTACCCAGAAGCGGAGAAATTCAAATTTAATCAATCTCAAAAAATAGGAACACTTGGTTTGTCAGGTCGATCATATGGACCACATCTGCATTTTGAAATCAGAGATAGCGGAACAGAGAAACCAATCAACCCTTTACTTTTTGGTTTGAAAATAAAGGACACGCGAGCACCAATGATCAATGAGTTGAAAGTGTATTTCTTAAATGATAAACGAGAAACGACTGCTACTAAAATTTATAAACCAATTAAGTCAGGAGGAAAGCATCGTATCAAAGGCGACACCATTGCACTAAGCGCTTGGCGTGCTGGTTTTGGTTTGAAAACTTATGACAACATGAATAGCACTTCCAATTGGAATGGTGTTTACGCTGTTAGTATGTATCAAGATGATGAGTTGATTTACAGTTTCGAAATGGAAACATTTGATTTTGGCGAAAGCCGCTACATCAACGCTCATCTAGACTACGAAGAGCAGGTGGCTAAGAAAAGTTATTTCAATCGTTGTTACGCCCTTCCGGGAAATCGCTTGTCAATTTATCCAGAACAGAAAAACGATGGTGTTATAAAATTGCATAAAAACAAAACGTCAAAAATTACTCTGGTTTCTGAAGACCTTAGCGGAAATAAATCTAAACTCGAGTTTTGGGTAAAACGAAAAAAGGTAAAACCTGTGAACACGGAACCATATAATTATATGCTGCCTTACGATGAAGAAAACATCATTAACAATGAGTCGGTTTATCTTTATTTTCCAGCGCGCTGTCTTTACGAAAATCTTTATATGGAATATCATTCTACTCGTGATAAATCTGCGAATGTTTATTCCTCCGTTCATCATGTTCATAATTACAAAACGCCAGTACATCGCTATTTTGATATTGGAATAAGTCCAGTAGGTTTGCCGGACTCATTGCGTGGTAAGGCCTTCATCGCTTATTGTGATAAGAAAAACACGATTTCTAACTGTGGAGGAAAATGGAAAGACGGAAAGCTACAAGCCAAAGTACGTGACCTCGGCGACTACTCCATTATGACAGACACTGAAGCACCAAAGATCGTCCCTAAAAATTTCAAGTCCAATATGAAAGGTTTCAATACCATGTCTTTCAAAATCACCGATAATTTCAAGACGGCAAAGAATATAAGCTACCTCGATTACAAAGCTACAGTAGACGGAAAATGGATATTAATGGAGTATGACGCAAAAAATGACCTTATTTTGCATCGTTTTGACGGATCTATTAAACCAGGAGAGCATGTTTTGCGTTTAACTGTGGAAGATAACTGCGGCAACGTGAAAACTTATAAGAAGAAGTTTGTTCGTTAGCAGGGGGAGGGGACGGAACAGGTCGACCAAGAATGCCTACTGTCGAATACATCTTAAAAGTATAGATGTATAAAAATTGTGATTAAAAATAAGTTCTTTGACAATTAGATTCAATTTAATAAAAATTTGACGGATGAAAACCGCTATGATTTTTGT
>CALGLS010000500.1 GCA_937959375.1 uncultured Saprospiraceae bacterium | reverse complement strand
CTACATCAGCTAAATTAAATTGGTATTTATTATCACCAATTGTAGTTGGAGGAAGCGAGCTTGAGCTGATCGATAAATCTTCATTCAATTCTAATTCAACATATGGCTCAATTGCTGTTGCTGTTCCATTATTGCAATAATAGATGGTATATTCATTGTCTGCACAATGCTTCAAACTATGTGTCGAAACATCTACAGAAAGTACTGGGCAATCCAAGTTTCTTTGTACAAGTATATTAAATTCTATACTATCGAAAGGATTGGTAAGATCAACATTTAAAGGGCAGGAAGGATTCCAATTTGTATTAGGAGCAATTGCATTAATTACGTAATCATTACCTATTGGAAGTTCAAGGAAGTAAGTTCCTAATTCATTACTTGTCGTAAATACTTTTGTGCTTCCATTATTAGCTTCAATTAACCAACCTTCTAGGCCAGGTTCTCCCGCATCAAATATGCAATAATTGGTTAGGTCGTGAATTACATTTCCGGTAACGAATTGGACGTCTGTTAGTATTTCACCACCGGAATCTGTTCGGTGGAATTGATTGTAACCAACTGCAAAACCAATATTTTCATTTAAGAAGAAAACATCGTTTACTTTGTTTCCGAAATCGCTGGAACTAAGACCAGCAAATTGCTGATTCCAAGTAGCTGCTCCATCAACTGTTTTCCAAATCACACCAGTGTTCACTCCAGTTCTCCCTGAAATATAACCTTCTTGGTCATCAACAAAAAACATTTTAGAAGGAAGACTTCCTACAGGAAGATCCAAAGGCGACCAACTATTGTCTTCCAGAGGATTATTACTATAAAACATGACATCATCATCAAGGTCATTACCGGCGAGTAAATAAGCACTAGTAGAGGAAGTAAAAAGAACATCTTTGTATTGGCTCCCTGAGAGGGAAACTTCCGTCCATATCTCTCCTCCATCGATTGTTTTGAGAAATGCAGCATCTCCTGCCGCAAAACCAAAGTCTTCATTTATAAAGTTAACCGTTCGTAAATTAGAACTAATACCACTTGTGCTTAGTCCCCAATTCTCTCCTCCGTCATCAGTTTTATAAATAGCTCCACAGTTACCAACAGCATAACCAACATTAGGAGTAGGAAAATGGATAGCATTTAAAGGAATATCTGTTTCTGTTAACTCCCAAGTTGCTCCATAGTTTTTAGTAAAAGCAATTAATCCTTTATCGGTAGGCTCACAAAGCCCTGCACTTGTTCGACCAACGATAAAAGCTGATGTAGGGTTTACGAATTGAATGTCTTTAAAAGTAAACGCTCCATATCCAACTAACAATGGATCAGTCCAGCTTCTCCCTGCATCTTCGGTTCGAATAATCACTCCACCTGTTCCAACTGCCAATCCATATTGAGGAGTAGTAAAAGCAACAGCTTCTAAATTAGGTAAGTTGCTATTATTAAAATAAACGGTTTCCCACTGAGCGTGGCCCTGCATACAAAAGCAAGCTACGAGTACTAGCGAGAGTACTGCTTTGTAGATTGTTTTGAATGTAGAGTGGAGGTACATATAAGTTTTGGTTTAGTTAAACTGCAATAGGTCGTTTTTATCAGTTATGTTGTTTTCCTTCCTATCACATTACAAATATTGCCTTATTATTTTTTGAAAAAAAGTACAATGATCGGCATTTGTCATAAAGTAAATTTTCACAAACAACTTATTTTCAATACCTTAGATTAAATTAACATCGACTTCCTATGTATAAAAGTGATTTATTTGTTGTTTTTTCTAGCCTTTCAGGTCCAGAAAAGCGTGCTTTGAGCAATTTTCTATCTTCTCCTTTTTTCAATCAAAAACAACATGTCATTGATTTATGGCATTATTTGATCAAAAACGCCAAGGATGGAGCACCTGCTTTTAAAAAGCAAAAGGTATTTGAAAATCTGTTTTTAGGGGTACCTTATGATGATAAGGTAATGAGGCACACAATGTCTTGGTTATTGAAAACAATAGAGCAGTTTCTTGCTTACTCTGAATATATGACTACTCCAATCAATGAAACGCTGCATCTTGCAAGAGCATACAAGCATAAAAAATTGAGTAAGTTGTTTCAAAAATCTATAAATGGGGCGGAGAAACAACTTGACAAAATAAGTCAAGGCCAAGATTACTTTCAATATAATTACTTATTGGAGTTTGAAAAATATGAGCTAGCAGAGAGTCAAACGCGAAACAAGGAAAATAACTTAGTGGAGATGACGAGTGCCCTTGACAAATTTTTATTGATTAGCAAACTCAAGCAAGCATGCGTACTTCGCTCTCATCAATCTGTGATAAAAACCGAATACGATTTTAGCTTAGTGGAGTTATTACTCGGCTACATTAAAGCAAGTCCGTATAAAAAAGAACCTGGAATTCTCGCTTACTATAACTGCTATGTGGCCTTAACTGAAAACAGCGCTATTGCTTTTAAAGCATTAAAAGAAAGTATTCAAACCGAAGACTTCCCACTCTCTTCAGAAGACGTAAAGTTCTTATATTTTTCTTGTATTAATTTTTGCATTAGAAAAATCAATACCGGAGATACCAATTATTCAAAAGAGTTATTTGAAATTTTTCGGCTTGGTTTAAAAAAAGAGATTCTAATAATAGATGGCGAGTTAAGTTCTTTCACCTACAACAACATTGTTACCTCTGGCTTAAAAGTGAAGGAATTTAATTGGTTAGAAAAATTTATCCCTGAATACAAATCCAAATTATCACCTAAAAAGAGAGAGAGTAACTTCACGTATAATTTAGCTCGACTATATTTTACTCAGCGGAATTATGACAAAGCAATGCGACTACTTTACGAAGTTGATGAAAGAGATATTTTTTTAAACCTTGACGCAAAAGTAATGCTCCTAAAACTATATTACGAACTTGACGAATACGATGCACTCTCCTCACTACTCGCCAGTTTCAAAGTAATGCTAACTCGTAAAAAGGTTTTAGGATACCACAAAACACACTACTCTAACATCATAAAATTTACCAACCGATTACTCAATTTAAAACCTCGCGATAAAAAGGCGCATGATAAATT
>CALGLS010000499.1 GCA_937959375.1 uncultured Saprospiraceae bacterium | reverse complement strand
TCTTTTAGTAATTTTCCAGGTTTGTCTGGATCGAGTAAGAGAAATCCATTTTGAGTCGCAGGTGTTTTTGACCACAGATAGTCGTACTCTGCATGTGCAAAAATATTGCGAAAGAATTTAAACCGAGTAAAGGTACCCACACCATAATCAACGTTTGAATAAGTAGCTACGGAATTGTCGGTTCCTTGTGCTTTAAAATATTCGTACGAAAGCGGTAGGCGTACTCCGGCAGAAAGTCTTTCGGTCAACTTGTAACCAACCATTGGAGAAAGCGCAAAGTTGAAAGAGTTGTTACTTAAACCCAATCCTACACCACCTCCGTACCAAAGTCGTGAAACAAATCCCGTTGCTTCTTTCGTTTCTTTTTGGCTTTTTTCTTTTTTTGAAATTGAATTGTTTGAAGAAGTTCTTCGTTGAGCGAATGCTGTTTCTGTAACGAAAAGCATGGCTAGCATAAGCATAGCAGAAATAATGAGCTTGTTTTTCATGACACTATAATTTTGAACGTGAATAAATTAGCTAGTGTTGAACTCTTTTCATGTATACTTTTTTTGATTTTACTTTTTTAAACAACTTCTTTTTTTAAAACTTTACTTATCTAAGTGGTAAGGCGGTAACTCGAGGAGTGTACACTTACTTGCCTTTACCAATGAATACACTATTTTTGGTGTAAGAGTTGGGTGGAAGGTTGCTTCTTAACGAATGTTTAACAAAAAGCGCTGTGTCAGACGACACAACGCTTATTTTAAAAACGATATTAATGGTTTACTTTAGTTCATATCATGAAAAACTTAAAATTTAAAACTGACACCAGCTCGAATAGACAAAGGAGTAGCACGTATTTGAGGATTGTGGAAAACATTGTATAAAGCAGAAAATTCAAAACCGACTTTCCCACGAGTCCTGAATCCAAGCCCTAAATTAAGTTCATTTCTTTGATATTTATTTTTTAAAAATTCCCTTGGTTTATTAGGATCGATTAAAGAGGGGCGATCGTAGAAGGTAAGTTCTCTACCTCTAACGCGGTTGTATTCAGCATGCGCAAAAAAGTTTTTAAAGAAAGTGTAACGAGTAAAAACACCAAGGCCATAATTAAGATTAGAATAACTTGAAGTATTTCCAGATAAACTAAATTTAGAGTTAATATAATTCACCGGTAATTTAAGCCCAACTGAGAAATTCTCTGTGACTTTATAACCAATCATAGGCGCTAAATTTAAGTTTAAAGAACGATTGTTAAAGTTTAAGCCCATATTACCCCCATACCAAAGCCTAGAGGTGAAAGTCTTTGTTTTTTCTGTTTTCTTAATGGGTTTTTCTTCTAGCGTTTTTTGTATTGAGTTTTCTGTTTGTTGTGCGAATGTTGATTCGGTAATGAAAATAAAAGCAATCAAAAGTAAAGCGTAGTTAATTAGTTTGTTTGTCATAACAATATATTTTTTGAACATGATTAAATTTACATAGCAATCTTATCGTTGAATTCTTTCCAGAGATATTTTTGTTTTAGCTTTAAATAAATTTTTAGTTATCTGTCTTTGATAATGAACTCACTCCTTTGGTGTAAAAATTTGAAGAAGGTTGCTTTATAGAAAATGTTAGTAGAATGTAAGAGCTAAGAATTTGCTTTCATAAATCATGATAAGATGGTGTCGCACCTAGGGAGCTAATTATTTTAATCTGATGAATTCTTCGGAGAGCACCCGTGTAATAAAATCTTTTCTAACTCCACAGATCCCATCTCTAACTTCGAATATGCGAAGCAAAAAAACTTTCCACTTCCCTAGTCCGTCTAACCTCTTTTCCCTATTTTACGCCAAAGAAGCAATCAAAATGAAATGTCCGAATTAGCAAAGTTCCATTTATTAGCCCACATCTTCATCTCCGCGATCGGAGGGGTATTGCTGTTGGCAATATGGTACAATATCCGACAGCGATTTCGAGCTATACTAGAAGAAGGAGCGAATGAAAAGCGAGTAGATAAAGGCTTGTTGTTTTTAAGTCTGGCCATGTTTACTTGGGTGTTTGCAGGAATCTGGGGATTGCTTGGACATCAGTATGGTTTTGCGGAAACAGGATTTGGAGAAGTAGGAGCGCGTTTATTCTCCATTGTCAACAACTTATTCTTACTGCTCTCACTTTTTTATTTTTACTATGCTCCGCCTTTCATTTATAACAATGAGAAAAATGTCAAGATTATAATAGGAGTCATCATCGCTGTGAGCTTGTTAACCTTGTTTCTAAACTCATTTTATGGAAATTCAAATGCTGGTTCTTCATTCAGAATCGTAAATGTTCCAGACCTTCTTTTATCCGTATTCCTGTCTGGTTTGTTGATGATTTCATTTTATAAAACCTTTCTACATCGTGGTTTAAAAATCGTTGCAGCCATATCTGTTATCGTCATTGCAATGATGATGGTGTCGCAACTTCAAGAAGTATTTCCAAGAATCTGGTCAGGCTCAGAATTGACTAATAGTCTTATAAAAATAGTTAGCAAAACCTCACTCATCGCAATCTGTCTAGTACTAGCTACTAGCTGGGTAATTCGATTGGCTAGTATGCCAAAACCCAACGAAATGAACATTCATTTTCAGGACTGGTCACTCGTAAAGCTAACCGTTCCTTCTAAAGGAATACAGAATCAAGTCATCGATTTTGGTTCCAAAGCTACTCAGTATAAAAACCTCCTAAAGTTTGCTATCCGTCGCAAGTATGGACAAGGAGATGATCAGTCTATCCTTGTCGGAAATGGTGGTGAACTTTCCAACCAAACCTACCTTACCCGCATCATCAACAACATCAATGAAATCTGCGGATATGATGACCCCGATCAGCTCGAAAGAAGGGATATGTTTACTTTCATTGGCAACGGAATGTATCGACTTCGTATCATTCCTGAAAACATTAGCATTGACGAAGGTTTACTCAGTGAATTCACGAAAAGCACTGATAATCAAGCATATGCGAAGCTTTGTAACTAATTGTTACTCGCACACAATTCCCCACAAATTGAAATTATTTGCTATAATTTGAGACAGGCATTGCCCCGTTGAAGTGGTAGTGGCATCTTGTTGAAAAGAAAAAAAATGTAGATCGAAGTTTTCCTAAATCGTGTTTACACGACTACGGGAAACTTCCGTCTTCGGTCTTCGGACTTCCGTCCTAAAAAAAACTTCAACATGAAAAAATCCACCACCACAACTTCCAATGAACCGACTCTAATGGGGCACCCAAAAGGTCTATTCTACCTCTTCTTCGCAGAACTTTGGGAGCGTTTTTCCTTTTACGGAATGCGAGCCCTACTTACACTTTACATGACGCAACAATTGATGTTTACCGACAAAATGTCCTTTGGTGTTTATGCAGCATATATGTCTCTAGTTTACATGACGCCATTGATTGGAGGCATGTTGGCAGATCGTGTTTTGGGTTATCGAAAGGCAATCATTCTTGGAGGATTATTTATGTCGCTTGGACATTTTTTATTGAGTATTGAAACACCAATTTTCTATTTTGGATCGCTTGCATTGATTATCGTTGGCAATGGTTTTTTCAAGCCAAACATTTCCACTTTTGTTGGTTTGCTTTACGCAAAAGATGATGAGCGTCGCGATGCTGGATTTACAATTTTTTATTTGGGAATAAATCTTGGTGCCGCCATTGCTCCTTTACTTTGCGCTTGGTTAGCTGCTGCTTATGGTTGGCATTATGGATTTATGGCAGCTGGTATTGGAATGCTGGTTGGTTTGATCTTTTTTTATAAAGGTCTTTCGACAAATGTTTTCGGTGATCGTGGGACGGTTCCTAACCCAGCAGTTTATAATAAAAAATTATTTGGGATGAATCAAGGACAGCAAATCACAGCCCTTTCATTGTTGTCCGTTCCATTGTTTGCATTGATCGTTCGATTCAATGAATATGAACATTACCTCATTTGGTTGGTGACTTTTTTAGTTGGTGGCTTTTTGATTTATATCGCAATGCAAGTGACAGCACAGGAACGCAAGCAATTGGGAGTGATCGTTTACTTCACAGTTTTAGCAACTTTGTTTTGGGCAATTTTTGAACAAGGAGGAAGCTCGCTAACACTCTTTGCGGATCGTAACGTCAAACTCATTGGTATGAACGCTGCACAAACTAATAGCATCAACGCAGGCTTTATCATTTTCCTTGCCATCCCGTTTTCAATGCTTTGGACTTTTCTGACAAAGAAAAAATCAAACCCTAATTCCGCAGTAAAATTTGGAATTGGTTTGATTCTTTTAGGACTCGGATTTTTAATCTTTGCAAGATCAGCAGCAGCGGCAGATACTCTTGCACAAACGCCTATGTCATACTTGGTGATTGGCTATTTTGTCTTGACAGTTGGAGAGCTGTTTTTATCACCTATTGGCCTTTCGAAAATGACCGAACTTTCTCCCAAAAAATATTTAGCTTTTGTAATGGGCGTTTACTTTTGCGCCAACT
Source organism: uncultured Saprospiraceae bacterium (assembly GCA_937959375.1). Classification (GTDB taxonomy): domain Bacteria; phylum Bacteroidota; class Bacteroidia; order Chitinophagales; family Saprospiraceae; genus CALGLS01. Next base: position 4,760 of record CALGLS010000499.1, on the reverse strand, counting down.
TTTATGGTCATTTCTTTGCTGGAAAAATTGCCAATTTAACATCAGTTGAAGAAGAGAGTACTGCTGAAGTCTCAGGAGGTTTTATTACCAAACTTATTGACGGGGTGACTGGTTTGTCAGCCACTGTAAGTGATGGAATGGGGGCGGCTTTTCAGCAATTGTATTCTTATGTTAGTGTTTATGCACTGTGTGGTTTTATGGCGATTGTTGTTGGGGTGTTTGCCTTGCTGCTGTCTCCCGTTATTCGTCGAATGATGGGGGATGTACACTAAAAGTGAATGTTTTTTTGACCTGATTAACAGCCTGTCTGATCTGGCGTCAAGCCAGGCAGGCTGTTAATCCTGTCCGAAAAAAAAAACACCACTAAAATGAAATTCCGTAACTTTACAAAAAAAAGAACATGACAAAAACATCTTCCTTCCTTATAATCATTTTATTATCCCCTCTTCTGATTTTTGGACAATCATTAGAAGCAAAATTTCAAAAAGGACTAGACTCCCTTTTTCAACAAAACGAAGATGCTATAGGAGCTATCATCCATGTAGAATTTCCGGATAAAAATATTTCGTGGACATCTGTAGTTGGATTTTCTGACAAAGAAAAAAGAACCGTTTTGGATCAAGATCAACCTGTTTTGATAGCAAGTAATACAAAGACCTATGTCGCTGCAAGCATTATTCGATTGATTGAAATGAATCATTTTAAACTTGAGGATAAACTGGAAAAATTACTATCCTCGAAGACGCTCCAACTACTAAAAACAACAGGATACGATGTCAACAAAATAACAGTCAAGCATTTACTCTCACATACTTCTGGCATCCACGATTATGTGGATGATGCTTATTTTGAAGAAGTAAAAAAGCAGCCAAAGCGTCAATGGAAAAAGCAAGAACAAATTGAGCTAAGCATGAGCAAAGGAAAACCGCTTGTTGAGGCTGGCGAAAAGTTTAGTTACGGAGATATAAATTATTTACTCCTCACTGAAATAATTGAAAAAGTAACAGAAAAGTCTTTTTACTTAGCCATGAGAGAGCTCCTTTTATTTGATGAATTGAAGATTACCAATACTTGGTTTAAAGACCTAGAACCTATGCCAAATGGGACTAAACCGATGGCGCATCAATATGCCGCAAAGTACAATTGGGATTCGTACGAAATTAATCCATCGTGGGATTTGTATGGTGGGGGAGGTTTAGCATCTACTGCAAAAGAATCGGCACTTTTTTACCAATATCTATTTGAAGGAAAAATCATAAAAGATGAAAAATTGTTGGAATCCATGTCGACCTACGTCTTGCCTGAAGCAGAGTCGAAGTACTGTTTAGGCATGTTTCATTTTGACTTTACAACTGATTTGTTTTATCACGGAGGTTGGTGGGGAACGGATGTAGCATACTCACCCGAGGCCAATGCATCTGTAGCGATGTTTACCTTAGAAAAAGAAAAGCGTGGCTTGTTTGCAAAATATTCAAAAGAACTTTTAGAGTCTTTGGCAGAAATGTCGAGAGACACCGTGAAGGTGATTACTTCTGTCAATTATGAATTACATCAGGTTGAAAATAGTGAGGCGCTACTCGTACTTTTTCCTGGAGGTGGAATGACTTCAAAAGAAACGAAAGCAGACTTTGATATTCTTTCTGTAGCAGCAAAAAACAATATCTCCGTCATGTTAATGAACATTAATGGGCATCTATGGGTAGACGAAAATGATACGAGATTAATAACTGATCTAATGGATCAGGCAGTGCGAGAACATGCTGTTAATACGGATAAAGTTTACATCGGAGGAATGTCAATCGGTGGGAATGTTTCCTTAACGGTTTCCAACCATCTATATAGAATAAATTCAAGATTAGCTCCTCAAGGTGTCTTTATCGTGGACTCACCAATTGATCTGTACGCCTTATATGAGAGCTCACAAAAGGATATTGCTAATCCGAATTTCTCCGAAGAACGACTCGCAGAACCGAAATGGATTGTCAATTACTTTGAAGAATCATTTGGTAAAGAAAGTTATTTGCTAGAGAACATTCAGAAGGTATCGCCATTCACTTTAGAAGCCAATAAAAACAGTGTTCCACTGCTCCAAAATACAAAATTGAGAATGTACACAGAGCCAGACGCAGCATGGTGGAAAGAGAACCGTCAAACAGATTTTGAGAGCACCAACGCATTCGTAATTCAAAAACTAAGCAAGCAATTAAAAACAAATAAGTGGAATCATCTTGAATTGATTGAAACTCAAAATAAAGGCTATCGATCAAACGGTGAAAGGCATCCGCATAGTTGGTCAATTGTGAATGTTGCTGATTTAATTGACTGGATAAAAGAATAAAAAATGACAAGTATTTCAGCATTAATACCCCAAGATGTTTTCCAAACTGAAAGACTCAATTTAAACCTCTTGTCAAAGAGAGATGCTGCTTTCGTCCAAGAATTAACAAACACAAAAGGCTGGTTGAAATTCATTGGTGACAGAGGTACTACTACCATTGAAGGAACCGAAAAATACATTCAAAAAATAGAAGAAAATCCGAACTGTAAGTTTTGGAAAGTTAGCCTAAATGAGAAAGATACTCCAATTGGATTTGTAACGCTCATTCAAAGAGACTATTTAGATATTCCTGATATTGGCTTTGCTTTTCTACCTAAGTTCGGAAACAAAGGTTACGCTTACGAAGCAACAAAGGTAGTCCTAGATGAAACGATTAAACAATCTGCAAAAGGAGTTTGTGGAATTACAAATAAAGAGAATATCCGTTCAATTCATCTCTTGAAAAAGCTAGGTCTGATAAGCCACTCAATCATCACCGAAGATGGCGAAACCTTAGAAGTCTATTCCTTGCCTTTGGATTGATACCGTAGATAAGCTGTGGCTAAATATCTTTGACTATATTTGCAAAAAAATAAATCTTAAGAAATGACAAACAAGCAAATATTACTAGCCCAACGTCCTGCCGGACTACCAGACGCAAGCACTTGGAACATCGTTGATACGGAAGTACCTGAACTACAAGACGGTCAATTACTAATTCGATCCATCTATATCTCACTCGATCCTGCCATGAGAGGTTGGTTACGTGACGTACGTTCATACTTGCCACCAGTAGGAATAGGTGAAGTGATGCGAGCTGGAGCAGTTGGACAAGTAGTAGCGTCAAAGCATCCTGACTTTGCAGAAGGCGATTATGTAAATGGTTGGACAGGCGTGCAGCAATATGCGATCTCTGATGGTTCCATGTTGTATAAAGTGCAAAAAGGATTGGCACCAATGCCAACTTACTTAAGTACTTTAGGAATGCCAGGATTTACAGCATATTTTGGTTTGCTACGAATCGGAAAACCAGTAGCGGGAGACACCGTTCTAATCTCAGGAGCTGCCGGAGCCGTTGGATCAGTAGTCGGACAAATCGCAAAACTAAAAGGATGCCGAGTAATAGGTATTGCAGGTGGACCTGAAAAATGTAAATACATAAAAGATACACTTGGTTTTGATGAAGCGATTGATTACAAAAATGAAAATATCGTAGAAGCCATCAAACGAACTTGCCCGGAAAGAATCAATGTTTATTTTGATAATGTTGGTGGCGAAATTCTAGATGCAGCACTAGGTCGTCTTGCACTCGGAGCACGCGTTGCTATTTGCGGAGCCATCTCTCAATACAACAATACAACTGCCATCAAAGGCCCATCCAATTATTTGTCATTATTAGTTAACCGTGCCACAATGGAAGGTTTCGTTGTGATTGACTACACCAAAGAATACGGAACTGCCGCTCGCGAAATGGGCGCTTGGATGGCTGAAGGGAAACTAAAAAGCAAAGAGTTTATTGTTGATGGAATCGAAAATTTCCCAGATGCATTATTGCGTTTATTTAATGGAGATAAATTGGGTAAGTTAGTACTGAAAGTAGGAGAGGAAGTAGTGTGATGACTTTGCCTGCTAGATAGGATAGCAACAAGATACATAAATCGTGACCTAACAAACGCGGGTGTCGCACCTAAAGGCGCTTTTCATACTTGGTGTTTTTCTACTCACTAAACTTTTTTTATAATTACTTAAATGGAGTCATTAAATCGAGAGAAAGCGCCTTTAGGTGCGAAATGTTTGTAATCATATGAAACGGATATCTATTCAAGCGCCTTTAGGTGCGGCACCGTCACTTCTTTCATTTTACCTGATGTAGCATCTTTTTACTAGAAAAGTCATTATAAATGAATTCAATTAAACATGTCAAGACTTATCTATATATGGTAGCTTTGCCGGCAAAGGCAGGCTCCCATCCCCGTCAGCGGAAGAATAAAATAATAATAACTAACGCCTAGCCACTAGTCCCCGCACAAACCATAAAAGAAAAAAAACTTAGAAAGTAATACCAAAGTATTATCTTTGTAATCACCTCTGAAGACCTACACGCTTAAACTACCCACGGACATGAGACTGACACCACTAGCTTTTCTTACGCTTTTCTGCGTGCAAATCCTTAACGCACAAGTATCTTACACTGCCAATGATGAAGTTCCAAACTACAATGGAACATTTCGTTTTGGTTCGAATATGGGCTATTTTCCACTCTGGGATGATGAGCAACTGGCTGATATTGCAGCAGGATCTGTTGCAGAAGGCATTAGTGGAGCAGGGGTGAAAACCTTGCGACCTGCCTTGCCTGAACATTTTTTGGAAGAGTATGGATATACCTATCGAGTTCCTACTTTCGAGCATTACGAAACGTTGGGAATAGGAGAGAACACCGTAT
>CALGLS010000498.1 GCA_937959375.1 uncultured Saprospiraceae bacterium | reverse complement strand
AATGAATTAGACAAATTAGTAATCAACCTACCTGCAGGTTCCTCCATCAATGCGCAACACGTGCAAGACAATATCGGGATCAGTAAAGATTATAATGTCTTTGAACTACAAAAATCATTAGGTCAACGTAATATTTTAAAGACGCAGCGTATCATCAATTACTTTATTTCCAACCCAAAGAAAAATCCATTGGTGGTTGTGGTTGGTACCTTGTATAACTTCTTTAGTAAAGTTTACCAAGCACATTACCTGAAAAATCTTTCGGATAACGAACTCTCATCTGCACTTGGACTTCGCTCTTCCTATTTTGTAAAAGACTACAAGTTAGCTCGTAAAAATTTCTCACTTCCAAAGTCGCAAGAAATCATTGGGTTGTTAAAAGAGTATGACCTGCGTTCGAAAGGGGTAGAAAATAATGGTACGACATCAGGTGAGTTGATGCGAGAGATGGTGTATAAGATATTGCATTAGCCTTGACGAGAAAGGAAATGTAAAAGTAGTCTCCCCCTGCAAAGCTCCGAATCAAACGAGCAAACTTTTACATTTAGACTTTTGCATTTTGCGGTTTTACATTTCCTTTCCGAATCAGACGAGCAAACTTTTACATTTAGACTTTTACATTTTGCGGTTTTACATTAAAAATCTTCAGCTAAACCAACTTCACTAAGCACTTGTTTTCATTAATACCCCTCAGCTGCATCATCCCCGCGCACATCACCAGCACCTTCCAACTTTCCATTCGGCAAAACTAAGATCGCATCTACCTGTCCGATATCATCTCGCTTTTTAATCACATGACCTTTATTCTGAAGTTGCTTTATAAGTTCATCGCTGAAACCTTGTCGTTCAATAGAGATTTGATCCGGTAGCCACTGATGATGAAAACGCGGTGCATTCACTGCCTCTGCCATACTCATTTCGTATTCAGCTACATTTAAGAAAACCTGAAAAACAGAAGTGATGATGGTTGAACCACCCGGTGTACCTACTACCATAAAGAGCTTTCCATCTTTCAAAACTATTGTTGGCGTCATAGAACTCAACATACGTTTTCCGGGAGCAATCGCATTGGCTTCTGCACCAACGAGACCATAGAAATTAGGGACACCTGGCTTTGAACTAAAATCATCCATTTCATTGTTGAGCAAAAAACCTGCGCCGCTTACAACTGTTTTTGAACCATAGTGGGCATTCAAAGTAGTGGTAACAGAAACCGCATTTCCCTCTGCATCAACAATTGAAAAGTGAGTTGTTTCTTCACTCTCATTTCCAGTAAAGACTCCAGCTTTAATATCTACACTAGCGGTAGCAGAGAAGGCATTGAAATTTTGCATACGCTTTTTTAGATAATCTTTATTTAGTAACTCATCCACTGGGACATCCACAAAATCACTATCTCCAAGATGCGTAGCACGATCAGCATAAACTCTGCGTTCGGCCTCAGCCATAATATGCATCGCTTCTTTAGAATGGAATCCCAAGCCTTTAAGATCATAAGGTTCCACCATTTTTAGCAGTTGCAGCAATGCAATACCACCGCTCGATGGGGGAGGCATTGAAATGATGGAGTAGTCTTTATAATTTCCAGTTATTGGCTGTCGCCAAACAGCGTTGTAGTTTTTCAAATCCTCTAAGCTAATGATGCCATTTCCTGCTTTCATCTCAGCGACTATCTTTTTGGCTGTACTACCTTCGTAGAAACCAACTCGCCCTAAATCTCTAATGAGTTCCAAGGTGATGGCTAAATCTATTTGTTGCAATAGGTCACCAGCTTTCCAAGGAGTTTCCTTTACGAAAACAGGTTGCGTTGTATTGAGCTTTATAAAGTCTGCTCTTTTGTCATTTAAATTTTTCGCTTGTTTCTTGGTAACGGCAAAACCATTTTCCGCTAATTCTATCGCAGGTTGGATTAAGTTCCGCATACTCATTCGTCCGTACCGCTCATGTGCTTTAAACATCCCATCCACTGTTCCAGGAACACCTGCAGCTAGATGTCCATCTAAACTCAATCGTGGAATTACATCACCATCATTATTGAGGTACATATCTTTATGTGCTTTTGCAGGTGCTTTTTCACGGTAGTCAAGTGCCTCTACTTTTCCGTTACTAGTGTGTACCATCATAAAACCTCCGCCACCAATATTACCTGCAACTGGATAAACGACTGCCAATGCGAACTGTACAGCGATGGCAGCATCGATGGCATTACCGCCTTGTTGTAAAATTTCATTTCCAATTTTTGAAGCAAGCGGATGTGCGCTTACCACCATTCCTTTTTCAGCAATAAAACTTTTTTTATACTTATAAATCCCTGGAGAATTAACTTTACAAGAGACTGTGAAAGTCAGTAAGATCAGCACCAGTAAGGGTTTTGAAAGAATAGAGGTAGCTGTAGTGAAGGGTGAAAGCAGTTTATTACACATAGTTAAAAATATAAATTATGATTTTTTTGGTATGATGTTTGAAACCTTATATAACGAAATTAGTTAATAGTTCTTTAATAAAAGACAAGAGTAATAAATAAGTAATTCCCCCGCACTATGAGCATTCAAATTTTTAAAAATAAAAGCAGTAAAGTTTTGTTGTTGATCATGCTTAGCATGCCATTCGCACTTTCTCAAATCATGGCGGGCTGTACATACTCTAAACCATTATCTGCAAAAGAAGTAGACATGGGAAATCTTTTAACCTGGTCAACTTCAGAAGAAACGGCAACAGATAATTTCCAAGTTCAAAAATCAGAAGATGGGATTTTGTTCACACCTGTTGGAGAAGTTGCTGCGTCAGGAACAACACAGGACGGAAAGAGTTATCGTTTTCTTGATCCTTCAATCGGAGATTCTAAAGTTTATTACAGATTACTACAAGTAGACATTGACGGTCGAAGTGCGTTTACGCATATTGCAGTTTTGAATAAAGAAAATAAAAATGATTACCTCATTACGATGATGGGTAATACTACCACTGAAAGATATTTCAATCTGGTCATGAATTCAAATGTAAGTGGATTGATGAATTACAAAATTGAAAATCTAGACAAAAAGCTACTCAAAACAGGAGATGCAAATCTAATTGAAGGAGCGAATCTGCTTTCACTAGATTTGGATAAATTACCAGACGATAAATACCTCTGTATTTTTCAAATGAATGAAGAAGAAGAGCGCATCTACTTGGTGAAAGGTCAAGTAGAACCGATGGTAGGAAAATAAAAAAAGTTTGCTAAGAGCCTTTATTGGCTACAAAAAGCAATATAAAATATTAGAAACTTACACACACTAAAAGCTGTGAAAACAGTAGGTGTAGAAGTTTAAAGATTTGGTTATGTATTTTCATGGTTATGTTGTTGTGTCATCCCGATTTTTTCGAGATGGCACTTTTTTTTGTTCTAGATCATTGATACTTTATTAAGTAACTTAGACTCAAAAGTCTCGTATAATCACAAAACCTTGGAGTTGTTTTTGATAGATATTTATTAAACTGAGTTAAAATGCTTAGTTGGATTAATTCAAAAATATTTAAAATTCGCTTTATGAGATTCACTATTTTATGTTGTTTGCTTTTTCTCTCATCAACTGCTTTTTCTCAGATTCTTGTCAACAAAAAAGACATTAATAAAAGAGCAGTGAACTATGTTGAAGTTTGGGAAAAGTATAATAAAGAAACGGAGAAGTTTTTTGCGATGGTCGATTACGGACAGCTGGATGACAAAAATGATTCTGCTGGCATCAACCTAAAGATGACAAATGACAAAGGACAGTATCTCGAGTTCAATGGCATCATTGACATCATCAACTACATGGCCCGCAATGGTTGGGAAGTACTTCACGTAAAAACCATTGGAAAATACGAATCATTCATAATGAAACGAAAAGATGATATGATGACACCTCAGTTGTCAACCACAGAATAAAGATATCGATTGCCAAGCGCATCTATTTTAGATACACACCAATCACCAATTCGAAAACACGGCGTTTGTCCTTTTTATTAAGGGCAAACGCTTTTTTTATTTAAATACGCTCTTACCTTCATAGAAATTTCATGTACGTGAAATTACTTAGATCCTTTACGTGTTTTGCGTACTAAAATAAGCTGAATTTTATTTTTCAATATTTCTTACCAAATTCAACAAAAAATCAATTTGGCTGACTAAAATTAAGGTATTGTAAATCAATGCCTAATAAGTTATTAAATTTTTTATATCAAATTTCTTAATAGTAGTTGTATTTAATGCAATCCCTTGCTTTATCTTTGTGTTATCTGAGCGTATAAAATTCACTAGATTTCTCAGCTCCACAATCATCAAACTCTGTTTATTTTCAAACAGAAATCATCTTGTCTCAAAAACCTTATACTAAAATTACTTACCCCCCTATGAAGTAATGGTGTATAATAAGATTGCCCCGTTTCAGATAAACCTTTCACCCAAGCAGCCAGATCAAACTCAATTACCGTAAAACTATTTTTAGGACTTAGTTCCCTTGGAACATAAGTACCTGATATTTTTATACACGCTTACTTTTTATTTTAGAATTTCGAAGCATCTTTAAATTAGGTGCTAAAGTTTCTTAAACTAATTTACTAATTATGAAGATTTTAAACACATTGGTGCTGGTACTTTTTAGTATCTGCATGATTAATGCTCAGACCGTTTGGACAGGTACAGTTGATTCGGATTGGAACAATTCGGCTAACTGGAATGCAGGCGTTCCTACTTCGGGGCAAACAGCTACCATCTCTGGAGGGGCTACCAACCAACCAACTTACGCAGGTAGCACCGTCTTGGATATTACCATCCAAAATGCAGGTACGCTTACTTTTAACACCATTGTTTACAATGTAGGTTCAATCGTAAATTTCGGTGGGGCTACCATTATCAATGACGATCAAATTATTAATGCAGGTACCATCACTTTTGATAACGATGGAATCTTAAATAATAACGGAACCTTTGATAACTATGGAGTTTATGATCACGCGGCATCAGCTATTTTAAATAATGCTGCCGCTGCCACTTTTAATAGTTACGGATCCTTTTCCAGTAATGGACAAATTAACAATGACGGATTATTAAATATCGATGGCGATTTTTCTAATTCTAATGGTATGCTCAATAATGGAACCTTTTCCCTTTCGGGAATGGCTTCATTGCCATTTGGTAGCTCTTTGACCAACAGTTCAACTGGTGTTATTGAAGTAGAGTCAGCCGGTACACTTGATGTCAATGGTGAACTTCCTAACGCAGGAAATATAATTGTAGATGGAATGTTTGCCATTCAATCTGCTGCTCTTGTAAATAATACAGGGACCATCACGAATAACAATAATTTAGACCTTGGCGGTCAATTGATAAATGATGCAACCGTAACAAATGGTGGTACTTTAAACATTAGTTCTTCTGGTGTACTAGAAAATAACAGCAACGTTAACAATAACGGAACCATCACCTTAGAAATTTGTGGAAAGCTGATTCAAAATGCTGGAAATAATATCGGAGGTACTATTCTGAATGAAGGTTTAGTTTTTGAAATTACTGGAACAGTAAACGAAACCAACGGAGAATTCGGAGAAACACTAACGGATATCAATGATACACCAGCTCCAATACCTGCTTGTAAGGGAGGTGTTATTTTTGAATTGGATGAAACAGGTAACGTTAGCTTTACAGCAGATGCAATTGACCAAGGTCGTAGCTACGGTTCTTGTGGTGCTACCTTAACTGATTATGCAGTAAGCCCAAGCTCTTTCACAACTGCTGATATCGGAACGCAAATAGTTACGCTTACTATTACGGATAACTTCGGTGTAACTGCTTCTTGTGAAGACTTCGTTTCTGTTATCGCATACCAAGCTCCGGTAGTTCCTACAGATGATCCAGATATTACATTTACATGTCCATCTGATATTACAGTGACAACTGAGCCGGGTGCTCAATTTGCTCCTGCTAGTTGGACAACTCCTACTGCAACGACAACTTGTGCTCCTTCTGGCGGTGGAGGAGGTGGATCTGGCGGAACGGATTGTACACAACTTCCTTCCAATATCACTGGTTTTACTTTGATTGGTGATTTTAACGGTAGTAGATATTTTGTTTCAAATTATAACGAAGACTGGCACGATGCTAATACGACAGCTCAAGCAAATGGAGGACATCTAGTTTCAATTTCTTCACAGGAAGAAAACGATTTTATTCAAAACGCTATTAACCCTGCAACAGGAAGTATCTGGACAGGTTTTCATAATGACGGTGTTCCAGGTGGCTTTCATTGGGAGTCAGGCGAAGATGTAGTTTATACCAATTGGCTAGCTGGTGAGCCAAATGAAGATAGTGGAATCGTGGCTGCTAGATTGAAAAAAGATGATGGTCAATGGACTGATAGAGTACTTACAAATCACTATGAATTTGTTATTGAAATTGCTTGCCCAGATGCATGTACACTACCTGGAAGTATTTCAGGCTTTACATTAATTGGTGATTATAATGATAGCAGATATTTTGTATCTAATACTAACGATAGCTGGACCGATGCGAATGCGATTGCTCAGGCAAACGGAGGACATTTAGCAACGATCACTTCGCAAGAAGAGAATGACTTTATTCAAAATGGAATTAATCCTGCAACAGGAAGCGTATGGACAGGCTTAAATACTGTTTCAAGCCCTGGAGTTTTTAATTGGGTAACAGGAGAGCCTCTTGTTTACACAAACTGGAATAGTGGAGAACCTAATGGTAATGGAATTGACTATGGTGTTCGCTTACTAAATTCATCAGGTTTGTGGACTGATAAACCTATTACTAATCATTATGAATTTGTTATAGAGATTCCATGTGCGGTTACTTGTAGTGATGTTAATTTGACTTTTGTATTCGATAATTATCCTGAAGATATAAGTTGGACAATTAATGATGCTGATGGAAATTCTGTAGCAAATGGAGGCAACTATGGTTCTGAGCCAGATGGTTCTACCTTGATTGAGATGGCTTGTTTACTTGATGGTTGTTATGATTTAGTAATTAATGATAGCTATGGTGATGGCTTATGTTGCGCAAGCGGTAATGGTTCTTATAGTCTAACTGATGCAAACGGAGCGATCTTAGCTTCTGGTGCAACATTTACTAGCCAAGATGTCAATAACTTCTGTATCGATTCTGATGGAGGAGGAAGTGGTGATCCTGAATTAACAGTTACTCAAATTGCAGGACCATTAAGTGGATCTAATTTTCCAGAAGGAACCACAGAAGTAGCTTACGAAGTTACGGATGCCTGCGGTAATCTCGAAATTTGTACCTTCGAAGTAACAGTAGATGCTGTTCCTGCTGAATTTATGATGACAGATTGTCCAGCAGATATCACAACTGATGCAGCACCAGGTGCAACCTCTACAACCGTATCTTGGACTCCTCCAGGAGGAACCTCTGATTGTTTCCGTACTGGACCAATCGGAACAGATCAAACTATCGGACTTGATAACGGATCTGAATTCCCAATCGGAACATCTGGTATCGGTTACGCAGTTTTTGATTCTTGTGGAAACTTTGCTTCTTGCTTGTTTAATGTTACCGTAAACTTTGTTCCTGCAACCCTAACAGTAGCAAACTGTCCTGCAGATATTACCGAAACTTCAGACCCAGGTACAGGAGGAATGGTATTGAACTGGACTGCTCCAACCGGAACCTCAAACTGCTACCTTGGATCTACTGCTTCAGTAACTCAAATAGCGGGCCCTACAAGTGGTTCTTTCATTCCTAATGGAAATACACAAGTGATCTATTTAATTTCTGATGATTGTGTAAACACAGAGTTATGTATCTTCAATATCAATATTGCAGATGGAGGGCTTTGTGCGAATAACGGTGGTGACGCTGATGGTGATAACGTATGTGATGATGTAGATTGTGACAATACCAATCCAAATATTCCAGCAGCACCAGGTACAGCTTGTGATGATGGAGATGCGGATACTGAAAACGATGTGATTGGAGCAGATGGCTGTTCTTGTGCAGGTACACCAATCGTTAACTGTGATGACAATGGTGGTGATGCTGATGGTGACGGTATTTGTGCCGATGTTGATTGCGATGATAATGATCCTAACGTAGTACCTCTTCCAGAAGGTACCGCTTGTGATGATGGCGATCCTGCAACGCAAAATGATGTAATTGCAGCTGATGGTTGTACATGTGCTGGAGCTTTACCAGTAGATATTATTCTAACCGATGTTACAGTAAACGAAGGAATCTCTCCAGCAAGCATTGATGTTTGTATTGGTTCAGTTAGCAACCAAGATGTTTCTGTAACTTACATTACAACAAGTGGAACTGCTGCAGCTTCCGGTGATTTTGGTTTCGGAATAGGAACTATTACAATTCCTGAAGGTGATCTTTGTGTATCCATTTCTGTTGATATTATTGATGATGGAGAGGAAGAAGGAGATGAAACTTTTACACTTGATTTTTCTAATCCTGTGAATGGATCTCTACCAGATAATCAACTAGTAGTAACGATTGAAGACAATGACGGTGCAAATCCATGTGATGATAATGGAGGAGATACAGACGGAGACGGCTTCTGTGCGGATGTCGATTGTGATGATAACGATGCCAATGTAATTCCGCAAACAGTGGGTACAGCATGTGATGACGGAGATGCAACTACAGAAAATGATGTGATCGGAGCAGATGGATGTTCTTGTGCAGGTACACCAATCGATGTATGTGCCGACAACGGAGGAGATGCAGATGGAGACGGCTTCTGTGCGGATGTTGATTGTGATGATAATGATGCCAATGTAATTCCGCAAACAGCAGGTACAGCTTGTGATGATGGAGATGCAACTACAGAAAATGATGTGATCGGAGCAGACGGATGTTCTTGTGCAGGTACACCAATCGATGTATGTGCTGATAACGGAGGAGATGCAGACGGAGACGGCTTCTGTGCGGATGTTGATTGCGATGATAACGAT
>CALGLS010000497.1 GCA_937959375.1 uncultured Saprospiraceae bacterium | reverse complement strand
GCTGATATCTGTGTAAAATCTTCGCTTCTGGCTGTAAGAAATACGATTAAAGTTGATTTAAATACGTTGTCCTTCCTCAGTATTCGGCAGACCTCAATTCCATCAACCTCTGGCATCATAATGTCTAAAATAATAAGATTAGGATTGAATGAACGAGCTACTTCAATTCCTTTATTCCCGTCGCTAGCCGTCTCCACTTGGAAGCCTTCCTTTTTAAGATTGTAAGAAACAAACTCAAGGATGTCCTTCTCATCGTCAACGACTAAAATCTTTATGCTTTCATTTTTCATCAGAAAAGTTTTCTGTTATTCTTGAAGTTCAAATCTAGACCTAATAGTGGTTAATTGAATCTAAAGCGCATTAAGTTAATGTTAAGTTTTGGTTCTGAATGATTCTGTTTGGATTAGTAAGGTTGAAGGCTCTAAGGTTTGAAGGACACACGATCGCGGGCATATTAAGAACCAAATAAACGCTGCACATTACGTGTTCTTCAAACCTTAATTCCTTACATCTTCCTTCTATTTATTATCCGCTTCCATCTTACTCAATTCATCCATCACCTTTGCGTAAATTTCAGATAACATTTTCGGATCAGATTCTAAGGCTTTGATATTGAGTCTAAACTCTTCTTCAGAAGTTCCATGAATTTCATAGAGTTGATTATAATAAACTACGGTCATGCTATCTCTAAATTTAGCATTATTGTTTTGTATAGCTGACTCAATGAGGTGGGCATCCGCAAGTATTTTGATGAACTTCTCCTCTGGCATACTTAGTTCAGTCTTAGGTTTGCCACAAGCAAAAATGAAGCAAACTAGCGTAAAGAAAATACCCTGCTTAAAGCAAAATCGAAATTTGGTAAAATCCATCTATAAATATTCTTTTGGATACAAATATTCTGCGAGCTCTGTGTTGGTACGATCGATATCTTGCCAGGTTTTACTAGTTGATACGATTCTTACAATTCCACAGGTTGAAACATTAGCGATATATTCATCCGTAAACATGTTGGCCAAACTTGTAAATGCTGGATTGTGTCCGAAAACCAATACAATAGATAAGCTGTCATCGAGTTCTCTTACGATGTCCATCACTTGTTCAGGATAAGCCTCATATATATTTTTCTCTAGAACAATTTGTTCAGGAGCAATATCAAAAGCTTCTGCAAAATATTTAGCTGTGGTGTGCGCTCTAACAGCCGGACTACTGATGATTTGGTTAGGGATTTCTCCCTTTCCTTTCAACATTTGAGACATAAAGGGGGCATCTCTTAATCCTCGAGCATTTAAGGGACGTTGGATATCACGCAGTTGAGGTTCTCCCCAACTTGATTTAGCGTGTCTGATCAGATAAAAAACTTTCATGTGAATAATTAAACGCTTAGGGCAAAAACAAAAACATCTAAATCCCGAAACAATTTATAATTTAATCCGGTTGATAATTTAGATCCATTTGCATCTTTCGTCCGTAAGATAGCATTTCTCCTGAAATCTCTTTACTTTTGAAGGTTTAGGATTATCGATTTTTAAAACGCAGTAGATTCAAAAATTGTTAAAAAAGGCACACCAGGAATGAATTTTCCAATCAGAGATCTAGAATTTCATGTTGAAGACGCTATACTTGAGCGTGCTGAGCACTTGATTGCTGCTCAGGCTATTCGTCAGTTTCAGGAAGTTGAACGCCATTTGTGGGTCTCTTTGATTGAAGATGAACAGACGTATGAGGTGGAAGTGCAAATCTCACCCAGTAAATTGAAGGCTTTTACCTGTGATTGTGATCGAAATAATGAGAAAGATATCTGTACCCACGTTGCTGCTATTTTAATTTTGCTCAGGCAAAAAGCGAAATTGAAACAGGAAAAAGTCAAAGAAAAAAAAGAAATTAAGAAAAAGGTTCCCAACCGAATTACAACTGCCACCATCCTTGATTTAGTAAAACCCAATGAGCTGAAAGCGTTTATTAAAAAGTACGCTAGTCAAGACCGTACGTTTACGCTCATGCTCAAAGCTCAATTCGCGCATATCGTACCGGGACATGAAGAGAAAGAACATATCAGTAAGGTGCTAGAGAATGCCATCAAAGGGGTTACTCGTCCGGGTAAACCGATCACCACGAGCGGTATCAAATTGGTACAACGCATCGTCAATACCATCTATCAACAAAGCGAGGAAGCACAATACAAAAGACATTACGCTGATGTATTTGAAAGCTTGACTGCCATCATCTCACAGGTCGTGGTGCTTTGTGGTTCTATCAAAGATGATTTGGTTTTGCCAAAACTAATTGAGCAATCTTATCAGTCCTTACAGAAGTTATCAAAGAGCAATATTGCACCACAACTTGAAACCGAAATTTGGGAATTCTTAATCAAAGAAAGTCAAGTTCCAAATTACTATTTGAATGGCATCTGGCCAGATCTATTTAGCTTGATGGTTCAAATGTCTACCACAACCATTAGACAGGAACAGTTCATTGCAATACTTGATGACTTAGAGAAAGAGCGGTTTTCACAAAAAAACACAGCCATTCGCTCTGGGATTTTGAGCACTAAAATGAGTGTACTCAATTTACAAGGTAACCAAGCTAATTTAGAATTCTTTTTGAAACACAACATGAATGAAAAAACGGTTTTGTTAAACGCAATAAAATTAAGCGTGGACAAAGCAGACTGGAAAAAAGTCAAGCAATTAGCTAGCTATGGTTTGCTTAAAAATGTTGTAGAATCAGATGACATTTCTTTACATGAATATTTATTGGAAGCGGCCGTTCAACTTCGAGAAAAAAAGACGGTTATCAAACATGCACTGGTGTGTTTTCGTTCATCCTATGATTTTGAATACATTGAATTAATCAAGTCTCACGCTGGTAAAAAATGGATAAAAATTCGAGACCAACTTATTGAAGATTT
>CALGLS010000496.1 GCA_937959375.1 uncultured Saprospiraceae bacterium | reverse complement strand
TCAAAAAGGTATCTCCAGAAAAGGTAGTGACAAGTACTTTCGTAAATCCAGTTGTTGCCTTATTCTTAGGTTGGTGGTTAAACGCTGAGCAGTTTTCTTCTCAATCTATTATTGCAGCTATCTTGTTGCTATCAGGAGTTCTCTTCATCAATGGACAGATGGATGACCTGTGGAGGTGGTTGGTTGGATCTAGGAAAAAAGCATTGAAGTAGAAAGAAATTATTTGTCAAAGATGTAGATGTACGCACGACCCATGAAAAAACTAACATCACTGCTACTATTATTGATAATAAACCAACTCCTTCCAGCTCAGCAGACGCAATGGGCTAGTGAAATTATATCCGTAACTTCAGAGCGGAATCATATTGGACCTTATTCGGCGCAGCAATTACTCGGGCCACCGAATGTAATTGCCGGCGATACAACTACCTACGAAAGGGCATGGTCGCCTGCATATCCACAGTCCATGCGATCCGATGTTATACAGCTCCGATTTGCAGAGCCGATGACGGTGGAACGGGTATTAGTGTTTGAAGTTCAAAATCCCGGAGCTATAAAAACGATAAAGGTGTTTGACACGAACGATGTAGAGCATTTGATTTATCTAAATTATCCGAATCAAATGGAAACGAATTACGGTATCCTGAAGGCTATTGTGAATCCACCAATTCCGAATGTAAAGGAAGTACGCTTGTCGGTAGCGACGTTATTTGTAAAGGGTTATAACTTAATTGACGCAGTCGGTATAGTAAGTCCAGCACCATCAGATACTACACTAGTGAAGGACCACGAAATTCTAGTATCTGACGCCATCTATGGTGAAGCAGAAGAACTGGAAACGCTTAATTCACCTTACTTTGATTTCAAAGCCTTTGAATCAGCCGACGGGAAAACATTATTTTTCAACCGTAAAGGACACCCCCAACATCAGACGATTCTATCTAGCGATGATCATGTCTGGCGAAGTGAACGTTTGCCGAATGGAGCATGGTCTGATCCAATCGACTTGCCGGCTCCGATTAACGATGGGACATCACACCTAGCGTTTTCCATATCACCCTCTGGTAGGCGACTGTACTTGGCCAATAGTTATGAAAAAGTCGCGTTCGGAGAGTCTCCAAAAACAGGTATCGTAATGAGCTGTCGTAATGAGGATGGGACTTGGTCTTTTCCAGTAGACGTACCTATTGACGGAGCGTATAATCGAAGTATTTACATCGACTATCAAATTACCCACGATGAACAATATTTATTGTCTTGTGTGGAAAGAAACGATACCCATGGTAGTCATGATATCTACGTTTCTTTTCGTCAAGCTAATGGTCATTTTAGTGAACCGATGAATCTGGGACCTACCATTAATACCAAATTTGCAGAAGATGACGTCCTACTCGCCGCCGATAATAAAACCTTATATTTCGGTAGCGTTGGGCATCCCGGATATGGCGGAACAGATATTTTTAAGAGTATACGCCAAGATGATAGTTGGACCAATTGGAGTGAACCGGTGAACTTGGGACCAGGTATCAATACGAGTAGCCACGATCGAGGTTTTTCCATCTCTGCCTCTGGTGAGTACATCTATTATTCAACCAAAAAAATAAGTGGTAATCAGGACTTATATCGTATACCCTTTCCAAGAGAACTTCAGCCCGAGCCGGTAGTATTGGTACATGGAGAATTGCTTGATCGCCAGACGAAAAAAAAACTTTCAGGCCGATTGGTTTATAACAGTTTAGGAAAAAATGATCGCAAACGATTTATTGAGACCTGCGATGATGGGGCCTATACTATCGTCGCTCCTTATGGAGACAACTTAGCTGTTACCGCCGAAGTAGATGGGTATTTTTCGGAAAGCATCCTTATAAAAACGACGAAAGAGGAGATAGAAGAAGTGGACAATGGCGGATCATTACTGCCTCTGGTTGAAGAAAAAGACAATTCCGAATTAGAAGTTATTTATCGCGAGCAATCACAATCTATTTTGCTTGTACCTATTAGAGAAGGGCTAACGATACCTTTGAATAATATCTTTTTTACTGCGAACGAATCCGTACTAAAGGAAGAGAGTACGACAGAGTTAGATCGTTGCTTACGCTTTCTGCTGCGAAACCGTAATTTAGTGGTGGAAGTAGGTGGTCACACTAACGGAATCTGTGGGGCAAGTTTTGCGATACAACTTTCCCGCGATCGTGCTGCTGAGGTCGCAGCCTACTTTAAAGAACGTGGCGTAGCTGCCAATCAAGTTTACCATAAAGGCTATGGCAAAAGTCGTCCTATTGCTACAAATGAGACACGAGAAGGTCGTAGAAAAAACCAACGTGTCGAACTGAAAATTTTGCGTGTAGAGTAATTTATAATTTATATAATTGAGGAAAAAGAAACATTCGACTTTGGACCTTAAATTAAAATCACCCTGCTTTTAAAATTTAGAGACATGACATTTTCAATTCATTCTACTATCTTCACCACATGAAACCAAGAAAACACATAAGTATCCTTTTTTTTATATTGGTATACCTCTTCGCACAAGGGCAAAGTCAAGTAGCGCCACCGCCATTGATGAACAGTCCTTACAATACCATGTACGTACATCTGTATTATCTCCAAGCCGATTCCTATGCTCCTGAAATCGCAGCGAAGACCATATCGCCAAGTATTACAGATAGTTTGACGCGCATCGAATATGCCATTAAGTTAAAACAAGTATTGGATGGAAAAGGATTGTTTGTGCATTTAAATCAGCTTCCGCAAGAACAGGATTATATTGATTCGCTAAGTCAAAAACATTTTTATACGCCTTTCCCCGTTAAGCTCCCAGAGTTGTTTTTAGCTCGTGAAGTTGGAAACCGTTGGTTCTTTTCTCAATCGAGTCTCACTAATCTTTCAGCACTACATAAGGAAACTTATCCATTTGGGACAGATCGATTACTCCAGTTATTTCCCAATACCAAAGGTGGCAAATTTTTAGGTTTAGCTGCGTGGCAATATCTAGCCATACTTATTTTGATGGCCTTGATATGGGCAGGGCGTTGGTTATTATCTCAACTCTTACTGCCATTGATTAAGGGCTTTTTGCAAAATAGAATTAAAACTAAAGTTGTAGACACAGTGCAGGTGGTGAAAATAGCACATGCCATTTCACTAATCTTATTGCTTTGGTTTGCTCGCACACTTTTACCTGTTTTGCAATTGCCAATCGTAGCTGCAGAATGGGCTTTGCTTGGTTTTAATATTGCCATTACATTTGTTATTGTACTGGCTTTACTTCGCATTCTGAAATTGATTATGGGTTACGTTGCGAGCTATACGAGTACCACAGAGAGCAAGATGGATGAGCAGTTGATGCCGATCCTCTCACGGATTTTCCAAATCATAATTGTATTGGGAGGTGTTATAGAAATTTTGAGTTTACTCAAAGTAAATGTTACCGCATTAATTGCTGGTGTATCCATCGGTGGTTTGGCCTTAGCCCTTGCCGCTCAAGACACAGTTAAGAATCTAATTGGTTCGGCTATGATATTCTTTGATCGACCTTTTCAGATTGGTGACTATGTGGTAGGTTCTGGTTTTGCTGGTACTATTGTAGAAGTAGGATTTAGAACTACAAGAATTCAATCAGCTGATACGAGTATTATTTCTGTTCCGAATGGTTCAATTGCAAATATGGTGGTAGATAATAAAGGGATGAGAAAGCATCGCTTGTTTACGATCAACATTGGTTTAACTTATGATACCCCTCCAGCTTTGATCAAGCAATATTTGTCTGGTTTGCGAGCTATGTTGGACGCTCATCCATTTACTGTAGAGGATAGTTATAGAGTGCATCTAAATGCTTTGGAAGCATCCTCTTTAAATGTCAATCTAAGAACCTTATTGGATGTAGCGGATTCCGCAACGGAGGCTAAAGTGAAGGAGGGTTTTTTATTAGGAATCATGGAACTGGCCGAAGTATTAGGAGTTCGTTTTGCCTTCCCATCCACCACAATGTATGTGGAAGAATTTCCTGAAAAGGCCAGTGGAATTCCTGATTATGATGCGAGTTCAGATGATTTGGAAGACAAAGTTGATCGTTTTGTAAAGGAATTCAATAGTAGAAATCCCGAATCTTTCGACTAAAGCTTGCTTGACTTCCTTGGAAAGGCTTGATTGTCAGCGAGAAAGAGGAAATAAAGCAATGTGGAAAAAGAAGTAAAAAATTCTTTCAATATACTTTCCCTTTATTAGGAACTTGCCTATATTTGCATCGCTTTCCTAAAAAAGCACCTGGTGATTGTAGCTCAGTTGGTTAGAGCATCGGTTTGTGGTACCGAGGGTCGCGGGTTCGAATCCCGTCTTTCACCCGATAAGAAAAGTCTGTTCCTTTGGAACGGGCTTTTTTCGTTATCCTAAGCTAGAGTTGATTTATGGCACTTTGACAATAACTGCTTTTAGATTAGGAGTAATTTAGCCTGCTTCATCCGTCCAACTTAAGCTTACTTAAACGAACTTCAACAACAGCACAAAAAGCAAAGTGAACAATATGGTAACAACAGCTGCTCCATACCAAGCGGCACGTGTTTTATGTTTATCACGCCAGATTAGCCAAACGACTAAGGGGCCAATTATCCAAAGCAATAATCCTAATAGGAATGGAACAATCTCAAATGAATTGTTAGTTGCATCAGCAGCCAAATCGGATTGACTAGCGCCTTTCTTTTGTATCTTCTTCATTCGTTTTTTTGCGAATTTTAGCGCAAGCTTCTCTTTGAATCTTAGTTTTTTACCTCTTTTCTTTTCGATTTCCTTGATATTCATTTTCATGAAATCATCAACCGTTATTTTGTACTCAAACTTAACATCATAGATTTGGTCTAAGAATATAGCATGGTTTGTAGTGACCACAGCTTGGAGACTTGAAACAGTCAGTAAGAGACTAAAGAATAGTAGTAATTTTTTCATTTCTATTGGTTTTCCTTGATAATGGAAGAAAGATAATAATTTTAAATTTTGCGAGTCGATAAATCTTTGTATTCTTAAAAAAAAATTAATTTTTAGATGGCTATTAATTGTTGTATATTAAGGGATACAACAGTATTAAAAAATTATTTCAGTTGATGAAAATCAAGATTAAAATATTGTTGTTTAATAAAAGCTTTGGAATTCAAAAAACTATTCTTTAATCATTCATAGATGCCTCTACTTTCTCCATATACCGGCTCTTGGACATTTGATGAAGCTGCACATCTTTTACGTCGTACAGTCTTTGACCATGGGAAAATACGGATAGAACAAGCTATCGACGAGGGTTTACAAGGATCGATAAATACTTTGTTTTCTGATGCTGAAATCCCTGATCCCCCCATTCACTTCAGATTTGAAGAAGACCCACATGCAGGCCTTGGAGAAAGTTGGGTGGGAAAACCATCTGACCCCGAATCCAATTATGATAGAAATAGATCTTTGTGGTCTTGGTGGATGTTACAAATGAGCCAAAACAATCAAACCATTCACGAAAAGATGACCTTGTTTTGGCACAACCATTTTGCTATAGCTGACATACGATATGCTGAGGTTCGTTGGATCTATTTGAATATACTACGACAATTTTCAATTGGTGACTTTCGTGAATTAACAAAACAAATCACGGTTTGCCGAGCTATGCTCATCTATTTGGGGGGAGAGGCTAATCAGGCTTCTTCTCCAAATGAAAATTACGCTAGAGAA
>CALGLS010000495.1 GCA_937959375.1 uncultured Saprospiraceae bacterium | reverse complement strand
CATACCAGTGCCAATCCATCAGCATCTGTGCCGTTTGTATTGACACCATTTTGAATGGGTGAAATATTAATACTTACAGCACCATAGCCATTTCCTTCGTCTGGAATAGTTCCAGTAAATGCATGCGGCGGATTTGAGTTATAAAGATTTCCACTTGAACCGTTGTATAAATAGATAAAACAATTACTTAGATCAAAACCAGCCGTACCTGCCACTTCTACAAATTCGTTGATATCTGTACCGTCATTGTCATAATGAAATTCATTGATCCAAACAGATGGTGGTTCTAGTCCAGTACAATTATCTGTAGCGGTAGCCATTCCTGTATCCGCTGGATCTGTTGAGGCACCGCACTCCAACACTACATCTACAGGACAGGTAATAACTGGTGGTGTGTTATCGCTCACTGATATCATTTGGTCACAACTAAGTTGATCTCCACAAGTAAAGGTAGCTGTCCATGTTCGAGTAATCGTATAAGTATATGGATCACAAGCTGCTAGACCAGGACCACCTGCGTCGCTAAAAGTCATCTCGGGTACAGATCCCGTTATATTTTGTCCGGCGTTCAAAGTTCCCGGTGATTCTGCGCTTGGCGCTATCCAGCTGAAGTCTCCATTTGTACTTCCAGTGCCGTTTAATTGTAATGAAAATCCAATTGGCGTAGAAGAATCCTCCTCTACTCCAATATCTGTTGAAGTCATTCCAAAAGCTGGGTAACCTGTATTTCCTGCAGCAACAAAACTTCCTTCATAACTAATAAATTGAACGAGTGTACCATTGCAAGCTAGGGCTAATCCGTCTGGCGCTCCATTTTGAATTGAACTAATGGAGAGTGCAGCAATATCAAAACTTACCGCGCCATATCCCATACCTTCATCATCTACCATTCCAGACAAGGTTCTAAACCCTCCGCTACCTCCGTAGGTATTCCCACTAGAGCCGTTATAGAAATACAACTGACAAGTCGATAAATCAAAACCTGCTGTCCCAGCTATTTCTATAAATTCTCCTACATCAGCACCATTATTACCGGGGTTACCATTGTCATAATGTATTTCGTTGATCCATACTTCTGGAGTTGGCAAACAATCTCCTGTCATCATAGCCATACCAGTATTAGCAGGATCGGTACTTTCATCGCAGGCTATTGCGGCGTCTGGTGGGCAAACAATCGCTGGTGTTGTTTGCGCCTGCAAATTTGTTGTAAAAAGCGAAATTACAATAGCGATTAGAGCAACTATTGATTTTGAAAGGGTAAGGAATCTTTTGTTCATAATTGATAATTAAGGTTAAAACATGGATTCGGAGTAAGAAGCTCATCTGATAAATGAGTCATTCTTTATTAGACACCTCAAAGGAAGAGGAGCATAAACAACAAATCCAACTAATTAGGAAAAATGCTGGATAGTCAATCAAAAATAGAGTACCTGAAATTGTAGTTCTTAAAAATCAGTTAGTGGGATGAGATCAATTGAAGGATATGTAATACCACTTTCGTAATGATTACATAATAATAGCGTTTTTACTCAAAAAAATGGTTAAACAATCGTCAACAGGGGTTTCAAAATGGTCATTAGGCCTGTTTTTTCAAGGATTTATACTATTTAGGCACTATTATTACACTAAAAATAGCATCTCCAATTATATCATTTTGATTCATTGACAAATCCCCGTGACCAATGAACGTCATTTTTTAAAGTTGAACGTGTAACCATGCTTCGAATCCAACACTTATTATCACTCGTTTTTGTCCTTTTATCACCATTCGTTCTACAGGCTCAATCCGTTCTCATGGATCTGATTCCTATAAATACGGCTACTCATACTGCCCAGCAATCCGGTGATTGGTTTGATACGAATACATGGACAGAAGGTACCATACCCAGCGATGCAGCTATTGTGCATATTCCTAGCGGAATAGAAGTAAGCTACGAAGGGCAGTCAGATGCCCATATTTTTGCGATACGAGTAGATGGAACATTCACCTGTACACAAACTTCTGTCAACGACACCACAAGTCTTACTTTTGATACTTTTGTAGGTACCATGATGTCGACTATTAAGTTTCATGCAGATGAGGCTACAGATGGGCGAATTTTTGTGACCATCAAACCTTTCCATATTGAAAATCATAAAAATGGAACATTAGGCTATACTCAGGTTTGGAATACTACAGCCACTAATTATTATGCAGATAAAGCCACTCATTATCAGGTAACTTATGATATTGGGCCAGACAAACGTTTCAAAACTTATGCAAATGCTTTGTCAGGTGACACTGATGTAACGGAAACAAGTAGAATCGCCGTTGATGATGAGGAAGGTATTTTGGGTAGAACAGCTTGGGATTCAACACAACTTTCTATTGGCTTGACAACCATGGGGCAGTTAGAAATTATCGGTCAAGAAAAAACCAATATGGTAAAACTAAGTGCTGATGCTATAAAAGGCACCAAGGATGTTCAGATGGAATCAACTCCTGCTGGCTGGGTCGTTGGCGACAGCATTGTCATAACTGCTGGTGGAAATAAAAATCCCGTGTCTAATGCTACAGAACCTGCGGAGATTGGAGCCATTTCTGGAGGTACTATTACTACCGTAACTAACTTAAAGAAGAATCACCTTGGTCGTGCCGCAGATGATTTGCATTGTTATGTTGGAAATCTGACTCGAAACATTGTATTTCGATCAGCAACAAAAGACAGCACGCATCGAGCACATCTAATGGCCATGCACAATGACATGAATGTGCAGATTAAAAATGCGGCATTCATTGACATGGGAAGAACTAGCAAAAGTAAATTGGTAGATGATCGCATTTGGGAACAATGGGTAGAACCAGTGGTAGGCAATACTTATGTTTCTGCACTCGGTCAAGAATGTTCTCAAACAATGACACCTCCCAAAGCAGATATTTCAAATCACAGAGGCCGCTACTCTCTTCACTTACACAAACTGGGAGCAGCCCATATGAGCAACATGGCACAGGTGACTGGTAATGTCGTTTGGGGAAACCCAGGATGGGCTATTACACATCACGATTCTCATGCTAACGTTTCGGATAATGTGATTTATGACGTAGTAGGTTCTGCACTAGTTTCAGAGTCAGGAAGCGAAACAGGATTCTGGGATAACAATCTGATCACAGAAGTAAAAAAAGGACACAAAACAGATGATTATATTGCGTCCTTGTTTTATGATGAATATCTTTTTTCGGGACAGGGCATGGGAATGAAAGGACGTGCAGTCATCTGTCGAGGAAATGTCATTGCTGATGTAAATGTAGGAATAGGGATTGTAAATTTCAATGCAACAACTGTAACTGACCGAATGGACGCAGCTGCTTTGGCGACGGTTCGACCGAATTACGTGTTTGACCAATTCCCCTTGAGTCAACATGGTTATTCAAAAGAGGGAGATGGCGTCATTGCTTTAGAAGTTGCGCTAATTTTAGAAAATAATATCGTAATAGATTGTGTTTATGGACTTTCCTCGATAGAACGCGACATGGGTGTCAATCATGAATCCCGATCTGTTTTTCACAA
>CALGLS010000494.1 GCA_937959375.1 uncultured Saprospiraceae bacterium | reverse complement strand
TGAATTTTGAATCGTTGATTTTTGCCTTCTACCGTGTTAAGGGGAAAATCAAAATTCCGAATTCAACGATTCAACGATTCATTATTATCCTTCTTTTACCCCGAATGAGCATTTAAAATAGACTTATGTATATACAGTAGGTCTATCTGGCTAGCTAGACAGGCCGCCAGGCAAGATTAAAATGGCCTTCTAACGGGTTTGTCCGTATTACTACCATAAAAGCTAAAAGATCCCACACATTTTATCTTTACATAATTTTTTTTAGTTTTAGGGGGAATTGCCCCACCTCAACCATTTTGAGCCTAACCCACAAATCAATCATCTTAAAATTTGATCTCTTCAATGAAAATGTCCCTCTTCCGATTTTCAATACTGATTTCTATTTGTCTTTTTGCAAATAATTATACACTCTTAGCTCAAACTGATGCTCACTACTGGACGCACCAATTTGGAGCTAAAGGTTTATTGCTAAATGGAGCAGTGATTGCATCAACAGAAGATGAGACCGCTGTCTTTTACAACCCCGGTGCAATGACTAGTGATGACGATTTCAACTTATCACTTTCATTTCTTACACCCTCCTACTCTCTTTTAAATACCAAAAATTTCTTAGGCAACGGAAACACCATCACTGATAAAAATTTAGGTTTTGCTCCTGGTTTGGGTTCATTAGGATTCAATCCATTTGGTAGTGAAAAAGTACGGATGGCCATTACTTCTTTTACTCGTTTCAAATCTAATATTCGATTTAGAGATCGAGTGGTGGTTGATATCAGAAACAATCCCGATCAATTGTTTATTGGTAACTTAGAATTTGATCGCCGATTGTCAGAGCGTTGGATTGGAGTTGGAACTTCGTATAAATTTTCAGAATACTTTTCGATTGGCTTATCTCAATTTATGACCTTTCATAGTGAGAGTTCCACCTTTACCATTCAAAAAGAATTGGTTGATAAGTTTGATCCCGAAACTTTAATTCTTGGATGGAGAAATAGGGTTAAGTATTCGTTTTCTGCCAAAGGTGGTATGATTTCAAAAATTGGAATGTTGGCAAAATTCGATGATATCAAATTGGGAATAACCATCACCTCTCCTACTTATAATTACTTTTTGAGTAAGGCTTCTTACGAGTATGATGACTTAAAAACTTATGGAGCTGATAGCACCAAACTCATTTCCAACCTGAGTAGTACCAATCTTGAAGATTACAAAACACCTTTGTCCATTGGATTGGGGATGGACTTTCCATTTAGAAAATCGCACATTTCCTTTTCAATAGAATACTTTAAAAGAATTAAAAAATACAGTGTGATTGATGACAGCGATGATCCCCTCAATGGGCTTTCGCCAAACTCACCTGATATTCCTATTTTTATAGAAGCAGGAAATAAGCGTGTATTAAATATTGCCATTGGAGCACAAACCAAAATCAGTGAAAAATTCAGTTTGATTTGGGGCTTTCGTACTGATTTTAATCAACGTGAAATTAATCAGAATTCCTCCTCTGCACAATTCCTTTCTACCACACCTGATGTCTATCACATATCCATTGGTAACTCCGTAAAAGCCTGGAACAGCACCTTTTCTTATGGATTTGATTATGGTTTCGGACGCAAAAGAAACAACACTCAACTCGTTGATTTCTCAGACGTGAACAATTCAAACCTATTTGATTTCACCAGTAATGGATCTGTTATCTCCGAGTTTAGAACCTTGAACTTTATCTTGGCTTATGATTTTCGTTTCCGTAAGAAGAGACGGCGTAAGAGTGAGGAGGATGGGAATGGGAATTAGAATTAGAATGGCCTGCTGACGTGTTTGAATGGGAATGGGAATCGAAATAGGAATCGGAATGGCCTGCTGACGCGGAGGCTCGGTGGTAAAGAATATTCACATTCACATTCACATTCTTTGATTCACATTCAACAATCACTTAATCTTCACATTACCCACCGCATTTACAAACAATACATTTCCGACTTTGTCGTAGCGCTGGAAAGCGGCGATCCCATCATGCTTGATTACTTGAGGATGGAAACCTACGATGGTCAAATCTGCGTCTGCGGAGGTTGCATTAATGATGGTATCGGTATTGGAATCTCCTTTTCTGGTAATGAACTTTACATTTTTAGAAGAGATAGGGAGCTGTCCTTGTTTGATTAAATCGTAAAGACGTTCGCGTTCTACCTCAATACTATCTTCTGGATAAAGCGCGAATATTTTTATCTCTGCGCCTTTCCAATCTTTGTGACCAATAATGATATAAGCCAACAAAATCATAAGGTTGGCGTTTTGATAATCGCTAGCAGTAAGCCAGATATGCACTTGCTTTTTCAAACCAAATCCTCTTTCTGAAGTTCCAAGAACTAGTACGTCAAAATCGACAGACTTTATGAGTTTAAAGTTATCGACAATATCAGTCAAACTAGTAGGACTACTTCTTGAAAATTCAAAAATCAACAGGTTGTTTTCTGTACCTGCGATTCCAGGAAGCTGGATCACTTGAGCAATGCTAGAGGTATAAGAAGGACTGACTAGTGTGTCAACATATATTTTACTTTCTGAAAGTTCGGCCATATTGATCAGGCGCTCCTTGCAGGCTTTTGCTTTGGTGTTGGTTTCCCGAGAAAGGTAACCTGTGATCTGATGGATGTAAGTTCCGAAACCATACTTTTGAGAAATCCAACGCAGCAAATCAAATGCTCCGAGTCGCTCGAAAGTATTACCCGAAAAAGCGATAGCAGATGGACGCCAACTCTTGTTTTGTTCTTTATCTGCCTTTTGCAAAAAGACTTGTAGTTGTCGACTGAATTGAAAAATCACGCCTTGAAAAATGACCGCCATACTCTTCTTATCATCGTTGTAATGTGCAATGACAAAGTAAAGCAATACCATCATAAAAATAGAAATGAAAGCATAAGCAGCATTCATAAAAAACATCAAACCAAAACAAGCTAATGCTCCAAATAGTGAGATCAACCAACGTGATTTAAATCGTGGACGGTAAGAAGGGTCAGCAGCAAAGTGATTTAGAAATGAGATCAAACAAAGCGAACCATAGGTGACCATGAAAAACATGGAGATAATCTGTGCTACACTATCCAAGGCGCCTGCCATGATAAATGCTGCAGCGATTCCGATGGTTACCAAACTTGCATTGAAGGGTTCGTCTTTTTCTTTGGTGCCTTTACCTAACCATTCGTTCACCGTAGTCGCTGGAAAAATATGATCACGCGCAATGGCTTGCAAGGTACGTGGAGCAACCATGATAGAACCAAGTGCGGAAGAAATAGTAGCTGCTGCTAAACCTAGTGGAATCAACCACCAACCTTGCCAGGCAATATCTGCCATGACTAATTTGGAAGTATCTGCCAGATCGTGTGGGCTTGCTGATGTCGTCAATTTGTAAGCCATGAAAAAGTAAATGACCATACCTGCAATGGTTCCTGCCAATGTTCCAAGCGGGATTGATCGTCCCGGATCTTTCAAGTCACCGGAGAGTCCTACTCCTGCCGTCATTCCTGTAAAGGCTGGAAAGATGATGGCAAAAACAGTAAAGAACCCTAACGGAATCAGCGGACTCTTGGATGAATTATTTGAAGGGCTTTCTATTGGACTTAGATTAGGACTTGCGATTGAGTCATCGATTGGAATGGGATTAATTGTTGTTACCTCCATGGTATCAATCGGTAAGGTGTCTGGTAAGATATTTATCGTAGCCTCTTTCTCAGGAGCAGGGACTTCCACCACTTCCATTTGATCAGCGACAGTTGCCATAGCATCAAAGCTGTGTGTTTTACTATAGTCCGTTGTTCCTACAAAGAAAGCAATAAGTGCCACTCCTAAAATAGCAACTACAATGTACAAAGCCTTTACACCCAAGTCTGCTCCTTTGGTGAGCATGATATAGGTCAAGCCTAAAAGCGCGGGAATACCGACAGTTTGCTTTTGTTGAAGAAACCAAATCAACCACTGTGGCATGGCAAAGGTGGCGATCAGGTAATCGAAAAGCGAGTTAAACGCTTCGGCGAAAGCCATGATATAAAAGGCGACACTAATGGCCTGCGACATATAAAGTGCGAGTCCAATCGCAGAGCCAATCACCAAACCAAACGACCGAGAAATAATGTAGTATTCTCCCCCACCCTCTACTTTTTGGTTGGTCGCAATTTCGGCAATAGCCATAGCTGTAGGAATGGTAACGGCATGCCCAATGAGGATAATGGCGATGGTACCCAAAAAGCCAACATTCCCGACTGCAAATCCGAAACGAAGGAACATGATGGCTCCAAGAATGGTGGAAATGGCGGTGAAGAAAACGGGCGCTGTGCCGAATTTCTTGGCAGTACTTTTTGCTGACATTGTTCTTTTTTGATGGATCGCTGTGTTAGTAGCGTATCAATTGAGAACAAGATTAAGGAGAAAATGTTGGATTTTGAAATTTTTGGGGTGAGGAATCTTCTTTACTACTATTTAGTTTTACAACTAAGTTTTACTTTTTTCCAAATACACTTAAATCAGTTCCTAAGCCTATACCAAAATACATTTCTTTATTATAATTCCAGTCATTTACATTATCAGTTAGACCTATATCCCAACCTATAAATCCAGCGATTTGAAACCCTTTTAGGTTTATTCCTATTCCTGGAGCAATAAAAAAAGCAATTCCGTCTTCTTCATTTTCATATGGTGACTTCAATAAGCTTGTGCTTGTGTTAGTTAATGTTACTTTAGATAATCCAAAGCCAATTCCACCTGATAATCCAATAACACTTCTTTTTGCCTTGATTCTACGATTTCTGAAAAATTCAAAATTATAATTGTAAGAAAAAGATGCCCCAATCTTTAGATCAGTGGTAATTTTACTGCCAATTGAATCAATTTTATTTCCAATTGAATCAAATTTTGACAGTCCAGGCCTAATAGCAAACGGAATTGTTATTGCATTCCATTTCACAAAACTGTTTACCAAAACAACATAACTGTTTTCAGGGATTTTTAAATAACATTCTGAGTTTAATTTTTTGTCATAAAAAGTATATGGATTTAGATATAATTTATTGGGATCTTTATCTTCATATTTCACCTCACTTATTTTCCAATTCCTGACTAAAGTAATTGCTGTATCTATTTTTGATTCTACAATAGTATCTATCTTTAACATTCTTTGAATTACATAATCTCCAACTTTTTCAGTCAAAATCCAGTCTTTATTAAGAGTATCTTTTTTGATTTTTATTTTATAAAAAACTGTGTCTTGTGATGCTTTTTTATATCGTAAAACATATTTATTAAACTTAGTATTCTGGTCTTGTCCAAAAATCGTAGTCAACGAGAAAACAATTAGAATCAGTGTGAATATTTTTTTCATTTCGTTTTTTTTTCAGTGGTATCATTTCAATTGGTAGACTAAAAGGATTACTAACCATCTCTAGATCAAAGTTTATATAGTTATTTTTAATCAAAATTATGCCTAAGTTATTAGATCACTAAAATAAACATCAATTAAGTTTGAGTTAATTTTGAAGAACTAGCTTATCAAAAATCATTTTTTTATTAAAAAATCAAACTATTAAATTATAAAAAAAACCACTCCCCATAATCACAGTAAGCGCGTTAAATACTGCAAAAGAAAAGAGTGGTTTTGATAAAAGTACTTTTTCAAAAAAGGTATTTGATAGTACATGGGATTGAAATCTATTATAATTCAACATTGGGCTTACTTCCAAATATACTTTCAAAAACCCTGATAAAACTAAGACGTTTCATTACTAATTATCCTCTAAAAAAGCTACCTTTAGTAGACCTAAACGATACAACACATTAAACGTCAGCTATTTAAAAAAGAGTTCGCAAAACAAATTATCCAAAATAAATGCATCAATTTGCTAGATCAAAGATGGTGGGGACCATCAATGGGCTTAATAAAGATGAATATAGACTACTTGGCCGATGGCTCAGGTCACCTTTCTTTAATGTAAATAAATCACTTGTTCGCTTTCACAAGGTCATAAAAAGGTATCATCCAAACTATGACCATCCTAATTGTAGTAAGGAGAAGTTGTTCCAAAAAATATTTCCGGGAGAAGAATATCAGGCTAAACCAATGTTGGTGCTTATGAGTGAACTCACTAAGCAAGTTGAAATGTTTTTAGTACATCAGCAATTAAACGAGGAGCCAGATGCCCGAGAAAATCTACTAAAGAATAGTTATCTAAAGCGCAATCAGATTGATCGTTATGAGAAACGAATTAGGAGTCGCATCACAAAACTGGAGCAAAAGAAATCTCTAGTTAAACGTGAATTTTTGGAGCTGGCACACTTGTTTGAAGACTTATACAATAGACCTAGCATGAGTACTAGATACAAAGCCAAGCAAGATGCCTTAATGAAAATGAACCATTACTTGGATCGCTACTATGCGCTAGGGAAGCATCGAATATTAAATGAGTTAACGGAGCGTACACAAGCCATTAAAGGGGATAACGGGGTTTCGATTGACAAAAGTGCGCTATCTAATTTAAGAGAAAAATTACAAGAACCGGTACTTGACCTATATGGGATGAAGGCTGCCATAGAAATCCCAGAAAAAGAGACTGACTATTTTAAATTAAAAAACCAATTTTTAGCACATTTTCATTTGCTTGAGCTAAAGGATCAAAAAATACTTTTTTTCTCTTTGGTCAACATGGCTATCCGAATAAAAGTCAGAGTTGGTAAACTAGAAAATTTGAAACAAATTCATCAATTGTATAAGTTGGGTTTAAAACACAATTGGTTGATTCACAACAAGCAAATGACTTCCATTACTTTTTGCAATATCGTTTTAATATCAAATAGTACTGAAGATTATGCTTTCTCAGAAAAATTTGTTGAGCAATATGTTTCTTATTTAGAAATCGAAATTCAAGAAGATGCAAAAATTTGGGCTTTAGCAGAAACCCAATACCGCTACGGTCATTTTAAAGAAACAATTGACTTACTCAAAAGTCATAGATTCAGTGTTCATGTATTCAATTTACAGACAAGAGTTTTATTGTTGAAGGCCTACTTTGATTTATATGTTTCAGATAACTCTTACGATGAATTTTTCGAGTATTACACATTAGCAACAGAGAAATTTTTTCGTAGGGACAAATTTATAACAAAATCAAAAATGGATTCCATGTTAAAACTACTCAGATATAGTAATTCTTTAGCAGTAGGCATTTTCGAAAAAAAATTAAACCTAGAATTTCTTACAAACATTAAACAAGAGATAGCTCTCGAAGAAAATATTAGTTCAAAAGATTGGCTCTTCACCAAAATAAAAGAATTAGAAAAAAAAGCAGCTACCTAAAATTGGCAACTGCTTTTGGGGTCTGTTATTAAGTCAATATTTCTTCAATAACAATAAGGATGATTTCAATTACATCAATAATATCCATAACATATCGGATTTGTATCCAATGAGGTGTTAGCCTACATCAGAGGGTGAATGAATGAGCGCTAGGTCAGCGCAGTCGATTCCATTCCCGATTTGTCATGTGCACCTGACAGCAGGGTCACCGCAAGTATTTGCGGCAGCATAAAAGCAACTCGAGCTACGTACTGCTTTTAGTGGAAGTTTTATTTAATTTATCATGCGATTATTATTCGCATTGGTTTTAATTTTTTGAGGTTTCTTTTGCTGTTTTCATATCTTTATGCAGCAGCTATGCTCAGGTAACCCATTATTTTAAAAAAGTTTTTATTTTTTTTGATGTGGGTTCACTCAGACTTTTTTTCACTATAGAGACATGGAGGAAATGGAGGCTTGCGATCGTAGAGGGGCATGGAGGCTCTTTTAGCTGAAGCTAAAATTGATGGAGAACTTGGAGAAATGAAAAACTCAATTACTTTTAATAAATGACGGAGACAGAACAAGGAATGATACAAGCCATTTGTGGTGGAGATCAGAAAATTTTGGCGCAAATTTATCAGCAACATCGGGAGGAGTTTATGCAATGGTTGATCAAAAACTATCGTTGTGAACTTGGTGTGGCTAAGGATATCTACCAGGTTTCGGTGGTGGTTTTCTATGACAATATTGTAAGTGGAAAACTAGTGCAGCTGAGTAGTAGCGTCAAATCTTATCTGTTCGCTATCGGAAAAAATAAAATGCGGGAATATTTGCGACAGCGTCAAAAAGTTAATTTCCAAACGGATAGTTTACTTTTTGATCAACTAGAACATAAAGATGAGGGAGACGAAAAAATAGAACAAGAGAAAGTATACGAAGCAATTGAGCATGGTTTGAAGGAATTGGGGGAACCTTGTAAATCGCTGTTGGAAGCATTTTATTATTACCGAATGGGCATGGATGCTATTTGTGAACGCTTGGGATATTCGAACTCGAACTCGGCTAAGGTAGCGAAATATAAGTGCTTGGGGCGGTTGCGGAAGCGGGTTGGAGGAGAGAATGGGAGTTTGAATTAGAATTAGAATTAGAGTTAGAATGGCCTTCTGACGTGTTGGAATGGGAATGGAAATGGGAATGGGAATAGCCTTCTAACATAGGAAATAGGATTTAGCTTTTGTTTTCATTTGTGCATTTTGTGATTCAAAAAAATAATTGAAATAAACACCACTTACACGTAAAAAACTACCACTTAAATTAAAAACCAGAACACTTACAAAAACAATAGTGTTACAAAATATAAAATTCATAAATAATGGATGAACTAAATCCACAGGAGGAGAAAAACTTGAAAGAAGCGATGCGTCGTTCTAAGATGAAGGAAATGCTCGGAGGTTTGAAAGAACTGGAAGAGACCTTGCCGGAGGTAGCGATAGATGCACCTGTAAAAGCGGTGGCGAAGCGGCGGAGTATTTGGCCTTTGGCAGTGGCGGCTAGTCTATTATTTTTGTTGGCAGCGGCTTGGTACCTGATGCGAGAAACACCTATAACTACTGGGGAACAGCTGTTTGCAGAACGCTTCGAGGCCTATCCTCCGATTGGTGTGACGCGTGGTGGTGAAGTGGATTTGAAGACCAAAGCATACGAAGCTTACAATGGTGCAGACTATGCAACTGCGGTTAATTTATTTGCTCAGTTAAATGCCAACTCTACGGATACTTTGAGTTTGTTCTACATGGGAATTTCGCAGATCGCTGCAGGTGAAACGGGGAAAGGGATAGAGACTTTGAATCGATATAAGGAGATGTCTGATTTGGATGGTTTGGTGAAGAAAGCGGATTGGTATATTTTGTTGGGGAAGGTGCGTGCGGGTGACGTGGGGGAAGATGCGCTTTTGAATTGGGAATGAAACTTGCGGGTTAGTTGCGCGTAAGTATTAGTCCCAAACAGATTGAATGCGAAGGCTGGAATTAAA
>CALGLS010000493.1 GCA_937959375.1 uncultured Saprospiraceae bacterium | reverse complement strand
TTATGGATTAAGTTCTGGAGAAGCCTATGCTTTGGAGATGAAATATGCAGAGGAAGCACAATCTCGTTTCCTCGAGAGACAAGCCAATCTGGTAAATGAATCGACCGTTGAAGCATTGTTGGACGAAGCTTCTATTGCTGGAGGTGCTGCTATTTTCAAAACTAGCTGCGCTGCTTGCCATGGATTCAAGGGTGAAGGATTGGTTGGCCCAAATCTAACAGATGACTATTGGATACACGGTGGAGATATTAAATCGGTTTTTAAAACTGTGAAGTATGGTGTTCCTCAAAAAGGAATGATTGCCTGGAAGACGCAGATGAATTCAGCATCCATGCATCAGGTCTCTAGCTATATCATGACATTAAAAGGAACGAACCCACCGAATCAGAAAGAAGCGCAGGGAGAATTATACGTGGAAG
Organism: uncultured Saprospiraceae bacterium; assembly: GCA_937959375.1. Classification (GTDB taxonomy): domain Bacteria; phylum Bacteroidota; class Bacteroidia; order Chitinophagales; family Saprospiraceae; genus CALGLS01. The sequence continues at coordinate 3,259 of CALGLS010000493.1, read as the reverse complement.
CAAAACAACAGTAAATGTCAAATAACAAAAAGGACACAGAAAATTATCGCGACAAAATTGCAACGATTGATGCGCAAGGCAAACGCAATTGGATCTATCCGAAAAAACCGAAAGGTAATTTTTATGCGTATCGAAAACATGTAAGTTATGTCTTACTATTGTTTCTTTTCGGAATGCCCTTTATCAAATGGAGTGGAGAACCACTTTTGTTATTCAATATTCTGGAACGTCGATTTATCATTTTTGGTTTGCACTTTGCTCCGCAGGATTTCCATCTCTTCGTTTTCGGAATGTTGATCTTCATTGTTTTCATTGCCTTATTTACGGTCGTTTTTGGGAGATTATTTTGCGGTTGGGTTTGTCCTCAGACCATTTTCATGGAAATGGTTTATCGCCGAATTGAATATTGGATAGAAGGTGATGCGAATGCTCAAAAGCGATTGAATAAATCACCTTGGACCAGTGACAAAGTCATCAAGAAAATGAGTAAGCAGATTATTTTCTTCTTGATTGCTATTTTGATTGCCAATACCTTTTTGTCCTACATTATTGGAGTGGATCAGGTTTACAAAATAGTGACTGAACCTATTGGATTGCATATGGGAGGTTTCATCGCCATGATTATTTTTTCTTTTGCTTTTTACTTTGTGTTCTCATACATGCGGGAGCAAGTCTGTGTGACCATTTGCCCTTATGGTCGATTGCAAGGTGTTTTGTTGGACAAGGATTCCATTGCTGTTTATTATGATTTTGATAGAGGGGAGCCTCGGGGGAAAATGAAGAAGTCAAAAACAAACTCGAAAACAAGTTCAAACTTAAGCTCAATTTCAAAATCAAGTTCAACTGTAATTACAACTAAGAAGGCTGATGCTTCAACTTGCAACAATCCATGTGCAGCATGTAGAATCGGAGGATCTTGTAAGGATGATGAAGTAAAAACGACAGATGGCTTAGCCATGTTGGAAGCGGTACAACCACTGGGTGATTGCATTGATTGCAAACTATGTGTACAGGTTTGCCCAACTGGAATTGACATTCGTGACGGTATTCAACTAGAGTGTGTCAACTGCACCGCTTGCATGGATGCCTGTGATGAGGTGATGGAAAAAATCAATCGTCCGACTCAACTCATTCGTTATGATAGTTACAATGGTATTGTGGAGAAAAGGAAAAAGATATGGACACCGAGAGTAAAAGCATATTCTGTTGTACTTTTTGTTTTGGTTGCTGCTCAAGTTTTTATGCTGGCTACTCGATCTGATGTGGAAGCATTATTATTAAGAACACCTGGAATGCTATTTCAAAAAACAGAACAAGGTGACATTAGTAATTTATACAACTATCAGATCATCAATAAAACAAGAACATCTTTGCCAATAGAGTTTCGATTGGAAAATATCAAAGGGAATATACGCTTGATTGGCGACTCCCCTATTTCAGAAAAAGATAACTTGACGGAAGGTGTTTTATTTATTGACATTGCTCCTGATAATTTGGAAAGTCGGAAGACAAAAATTGTGATTGGTGTTTACTCAAACAACAAACGAATCGACAAAGTTAAAACTAATTTTTTAGGGCCTGTTAAATAGTAAAATTATGAAATTCAATTGGGGAACCGGAATCACTTTATTCTATGCCTGCTTCATGGCTATCTTACTCTTTTTTGTTGTGAAGTCTACAACTCATGACAACAGCCTTGTAATGGAAAATTACTACGAGCAGGATTTGAAATATCAATCACATTTTGACCGAATAGTAAACGCCAATAAACTAAAACAGCAGATTACATTCAAACAGAATCCTACTGCACAAAATATTGAATTAAAATTTCCAGAGAAACTAAAAAAAATCAAAGGTCAAATCCACCTTTTTCGACCATCAACGAAAAACAGGGATGTCTTTCTAGAAGTAAAAATTGACAAAGAAGGCATGATGGTCATACCAACAAAAAATCTAAAGTCCGGACGTTGGAAAATAAAGGTAAATTGGGAAGACGATTCAAAAGAATATTACACAGAAAAAGATATTGAACTATGATTTTCTGGTCAGCACTTTTATTGGGCTTGGGAGGAAGCATACATTGTGTGGCTATGTGTGGTCCCATTGCAATGGCTTTACCGCTTACTGCGAAAGAAAAAGGAGTAGTCGTTTTTCAATCTTTACTGTATAATTTGGGCAGAGTTAGTACTTACGGACTCATGGGATTTTTCTTTGGTCTGATGGGTTGGGGACTTAGTCTAATGGGCTATCAAAACATACTTTCTATTGGACTTGGAATTTTATTGTTATTTACTGCCCTATTCACTTTTTCTATAAAAGGAAGAATATTTCAACAAGGTTTCTTAAAAAAATATTTTCAAAAAATCACTAAACGACTAAGTGAGTTGTTGTCGATTCGAAACAAAAGTTCTGCCTACAGAATTGGCTTGCTAAATGGTTTTTTACCTTGCGGCTTGGTTTATGTTGCGCTAGCTGGTTCTTTCACTACTGCTAACCATTGGTTGGGAGCCTTATATATGATTGTCTTTGGGCTGGGGACGCTTCCGTTAATGTTGAGTGTGATGGTTTTCGGGAAATGGTTGAGGCCTTTTTTTGTAAGTTTCCAAAGGTTACTCCCTTATGGTTTAGTTGTTTTTGGGGTTTATTTGATTTGGCGCGGGATGATGTTGGAAATTCCGGAAGGGCTTGGATTTATGCAGACGGGGAGTTGGCGTGGGGGCTGTTCATTTATACCTTCTTGATTACGATCATTTCATATTTGGTTGCTGAGCTATGATTTGATTTCTTGTCTTCAAATTTGTAAATTAATTTTTCTTGTTTTATTATTTCGATATTCTCAATTTTTGAAAATATCGAATTCAGTATTTCTAACTTCTCCCCAGTATTTTGAATACAAATTGTAATAAATGTATTTGTTTTTGATTCTGTTATTAATCGACTCAAGAAATCTACTTCTTTTTTTATTTCCTTTTTTCCGAAATGAAACATGCTGTCTAAAAGTATATGCTCAAATTGGTCGAAACTTGAGTAACTGTATATATCTTTTACAATGCCGATCAAAGGTAAATTTTCTTTTTCTGCAATCTTATTTAATTGGTCTATTCCAACTTTAGAATTATCAATTCCTGTAACTATAAACCCTAGTTTTGCCAAAGAGATAGCGTCTCTTCCTTGTCCACATCCTACATCTAATAATCTCCCTTTATTCTTTATCTTAGAATAAAAGTCTATCAATTCGGGGTAAGGTTTTCCAAAAAGG
>CALGLS010000492.1 GCA_937959375.1 uncultured Saprospiraceae bacterium | reverse complement strand
ACTCGACTACGATTACTTTTTTAAAGTAGTAGATGCGTTGATGGTAGAAGACATGTCGAAAGTGATGGTTGTTTTTGATGACGTTTTGCGAAAAGGATTTGAGGAGGATACCTTCGTAATGGGGTTATCTGAACACATGCGTAATTTGTTGGTTTGTAAAGATGAACAAACACTCGGTCTGCTTCAGGTAAGTGATGAATTGAAAGCGATGTACAGAGAACAAGCTGCGAAAGCACCAGCTGCCTTTTTACTAACAGCATTGAATATCGGGAATGATTGTGATGTCAACTATCGCATGGCCCGCAATAAGCGATTGCATGTTGAGATGGCGTTGATTAAAATGACTTACATCAACAGAGCAGTAGCTGCATTTAAAAGCCCACCAGTGGTGGCAGAGCGAAGAGCTTCTGCTCCAATAACAACGACGACTAGTGTTGCTCCAGCAAAAACAAACGAAGGATCGAAGGACGTAACGTACGAAGCTTCGATGCCTGTAGAGAATGTCCGAGAGCCAGAAGCTCCACTCAATCCTTCGCAACCGGAAGAGAAAAAAGCGACGCCACCTCCTACGGCGAAGCCAATCAATATGCCAGCAGTACAAAACTTGAAACCAGATGTCAACACTGGTTCTTCTATGAAGATGACTAAGTTGCCAAGTTTAGACGAACTGGAAGAAGAGGTAAATCAGGAAGCGTCTCAACATGTGAATCAAGAAAATCTAACGCATGAAGATGTAGAGGCAGCTTGGATGGGCTTCTTAGCACAAATGAAATCACAATCCGTAAAAGTTGCTTTGAAACGAGTAGCTTTTAAGGTCGAAGGTAGTAATATCACTGTTTCTGTTGGAAGTAGAATGTCGAAATCAATGGTACAGGAAGAGTTGGAGTTGATGCCATATTTGCGAAAGGAACTTCGAAACTCTAAGCTGATTTTAAATGTACAGGTTGATTCAAGTATGGCTCCTCAAGACATGACAAAAAAGCCTAAGCGACCAATCAATGATAAAGAAAAGTACAACCAAATGCGAACGATTAATCCATTGATGGATGATTTTAGAGAACGCTTTGACTTGAAATTGGAAGGCGAATAAGCATATTAACTTTGGTTCTTTGACAAATCTCGCGGTAGAACTCAATGATAAAATAAAATCAACCTTTCCTTCGGTCTCTTTTGCTTTCATTTTAACATTGGCCATGGGATTTGTCAAAGAACGATTAATTTTCAAAAGTGACTATATTGTCTTATGATCACATTTGTATCCTCAATTGAACAGTCAAAGACATTTTTAATAGATTTAAGACCTTGAGTTAAACATATCAATCGGAATACTGTTTTATACCTTATTGAGCTAATCCCATCACTTGGATACAAGCTAGTTCTCACGTTAAAAGATAACAAACTAGAAATAATAAGCAGCCCCCAAATGGCTTTCATACTTATTCGATTTGCTATTGGACAAAATTAATAGATATGAGCGATCAATCATTTTGGTATTTAGAAAACATAGATGTAACAGGAATTTTTTGCCCGAAGAAACTGGGGGATTCACACGGAACCCATGCTCAGCGGATATTCAAAAAGGGAGATTACATTTATTTACCTGAAGAACTATCTGATAAGATATTTTTCCTAACTTCTGGTCGGGTTAAGATAGGTAACTATGCAGATTCTGGTAAAGAAATTACCAAAGCTATTCTTAGTCAGGGAGAGGTATTTGGGGAGCTTTCACTAGTAGGAGAGGATAAACGTCGAGATTTTGCCTTAGCTATGGAAGACACCGAAACATGTGTCGTGACTGTAACTGAAATGAAGGAATTGCTAAGAGATCATGGCTCATTGAATTTGTTTTTTATGAAAATAATGGGGTCTAGAGTTTTAGAAATGGAAAAACGCTTGGAGTCATTAGTATTTAAAGATTCAAGAACACGTATCATTGAGTTTCTAAAAGACTTAGCTGCAAAAAAAGGACAACGTGTTGGATACGAAATGTTGGTCCGACGTTTTATGACACATCAGGAAATAGCAAACCTCACTGCTACCTCTCGTCAGACAGTTACTACCGTCTTAAATGATCTTAGAAACAAAAATATACTTACCTTTAACCGCCGTAGATTGTTGATACGAGATATGGAAAAATTGGAAGCAGAGGGAACGCCTGTAGCGAAGGACTAAGATTAAAAATGTAGCGGAGTATTGTAACGTTTTCCGCCTATGTAAATGCTCAGATTCCAGTACCAGTGATATTTAGCTCCCTTCCCATTTCCAGAATTAAGGTATCAACGTTTTTTAACTAAACGCAACCATAAGACTGTGTACAAATTATTAATTAAGCCATTCCTGTTTTTATTTTCTCCAGAATCAGCACACCACTTTACTGTTAAAAGTTTAAAGATCGTTTTAGCGATTCCTATTGTTGGATGGTTATTTCGCACGTATTGTCGAAGTAATGATGATCGTTTACGTCGATCATTTTTAGGTTTGGACTTTGCAAATCCAGTTGGCTTAGCCGCAGGTTTTGACAAGGATGGAAAATACTTTCATGCGATGTCTGCTTTGGGATTTGGTTTTATTGAATTAGGAACGGTTACTCCGAAAGGGCAAGACGGCAACCCATTGCCGCGTCTTTTTAGGTTACCACCAGACCAAGGATTGATTAACAGAATGGGCTTCAATAACGATGGGGTAGAGGCACTAGTAGAACGATTGAAGCAAAAAGGAAAACCAACAGATGTTATTATTGGAGGAAATATCGGGAAAAATAAAGTAACACCGAACGAAGAGGCTGCAGATGATTATGTCAAATGCTTTGAAGCCTTGTTTCCGTGGGTCGACTATTTTGTGGTGAACGTAAGTTCGCCAAACACACCCAACCTTCGAGCACTCCAAGATCGCGAGCCACTTACCAAATTACTTTCTTTACTGCAGCGTAAAAATCAACTCAAACAATCTCCCAAACCCATACTCCTGAAGATTGCACCAGATTTAACAGATGGACAATTGGATGACATTCTTGCCATTGTACAAGATACCAAGATAGATGGGGTGATCGCTACCAACACCACGATCTCTAGAGCAGGGCTAAAAACCTCCGATGCTGAAATCGAATCTATCGGAAACGGAGGTTTGAGTGGCGCTCCTGTAAAAAATAGAGCAACGGAAGTCATCCGATATCTTTACGAAAAGTCGAATAAAAAACTTTTTATTATTGGAGTAGGTGGTATCGTAACACCCGAAGACGCACTGGAGAAACTCGACGCAGGTGCTGCATTATTGCAGGTTTATTCAGGATTAGTTTATGAGGGACCTGCTATGATTAAGCGAATAAATAAGGCAATATTAGCACGGAGCTAAGGCTTAAAAACATATTATCCTTTAACGTGATGGCATCCTTTTTGGAAATGGTTAAGGGATAACAGATTTATTCTAGCATCGATCCCTCCTTAGTAGTTCCCCTTCTATTATGCTTTTTTGTAAGCTAAGTTTCCTTAAAAAATACTTAGTCCTCTTTTAATGATAACAATAACCATATTGTTAAAAGAAGTTTTGTAGCAAACTAATTTCACCTAATGTTTTATTCCTGCAGGGTAAAACACAAGTAAATTATTCAAGCTATAAATTTTACAGATATGCTATGTTTAACTATTCTGTATTTATTATTTGGACTTAATTTAGTACACGTGATTTCAGAAAAACAATCAGCGGTATACAAAGACATTCGATTTTGGCTGGTCATTTTTTCTTTAGCAATTTTAGTAGTACTTACCGTAAAAGGATATCCGCTTTAGGGCGCAACTTTTACGGTGGAGACACAACAATATAACCATGAATTTTAAAAAAGTTTAGACCGACTTAACAACATCGGTTTAAACGCAACCATGAATTGCAAGAGTCAATTTGACTAACCAAAAGAGATGTTTTTTATTGGACCTTTGAAAAAAGAAAAAATTTAATGCAAACGGGTAATTTGACATTGTCAAATTACCCGTCTCTATTTTAACAATACAATTCCTTTTGTATTGTTGCGATTTAAATTATACGTTAGAAGATCTACTCCATCTCCTTTATAACTTTCAAACTAATGTCCATACTCTGAGCAGAGTGTGTAAGTGCACCAGAAGAAATAAATTGAACACCAGTCTTCGCCACTTCTCTTACCGTGTTGATCGTGATGCCACCAGAAGCTTCTGTTTCAAACTTACCATCAATAATTTTCACAGCCTCACGTAGCAAAGGCAGTTCGAAATTGTCAAGCATGATACGAGTGATACCGCCAGTGTCAAGTACTTGGTGCAGCTCCATTAGATTACGAACTTCCACTGTTATACCAAGTTCCATATTGTTTTTCTTGAAGTATTCTTTCACGCGAGTAATCGCCTGAGGAATGCCACCGCAAGCATCAATGTGGTTGTCTTTAATCATGATCCAATCGTAAAGACCATCTCTGTAGTTGTGGCAACCCCCAATACGTACTGCCCATTTTTCTAGAAAACGGATTAGAGGAGTTGTTTTACGAGTATCAATTACTTTAACAGGAAGGTCTTCTATTTCAAAAGAAAAGCGATTTGCCAGTGTTGCGATACCACTCATACGTTGCATACTGTTGAGTACCAATCGTTCTGCTTTTAATAAAGCTTGAGAATTACATTCAACAAAGAATGCTACCTCACCATATCGAACAGAGGTGCCATCTTTTATTTGTATATCTAACTTTGCGTTTGGATCTACTCTTTTGAAAATTGCCTCAGCTAGGCTTACACCAGCAATGATGCCATTGTCTTTAAAGAGAAGTTTGGCGTGGCTCGTTTGATCAGGAGGAATGCAAGCCAATGAGGTATGGTCACCTTCACCGACATCTTCCTTTAGCCCTCTAGTTATAAATTGATCGATTAAATCTGGATCGACGGTTTTGTCTGTTGCTGACATAGTAATCTGCTTGTTAATTGTTTCTATCATATTTCAAGTAAATTGTTCAATGACTAATTTAATAAAGCATCTGATTTTGGAGGAATGGACAGCTTAATTTGTCTTAAACAAATAAGGCATCCAAAAATGATGCCTTATATGAAATATATTAATAATCTATTTTTTTTCTGTTTCCCTATTTAGAATATTACTCCGATACGGATCGTAATCGCACCTAGACTTGCTTTTGCATCTTCTGTTGGTGTTTCAACAATGTCATCAGACAAGATATTTGGTGTTCCATTGTCATCTACAATGTATTGGGTGCCTTTGTTTCTAGTAATGTCAAACATACTATTTTGGAAGTAAAGTCCTCCTACAACAGCAGTGTTTTCATTGAGGCTGTATTCAGCTCCAAATCCGAGTCCCCATGAAAGACCGAGTACGTTTACATCTTGCTTGATGTTTTCTTTTTCGGTATTCAGACCTTCTCCTGTTTCGTAGGTACCATTGATGTTCCCTCTTGCCTGAGATCGAATACCTAAAACGAACCGTGGCAATTCAGCATAATATTTAATATAACCGAACTCCTGTGTTCTCATTTTAAAACCAAAAGGAATCTCAATGTATTGAATACCATATTTGATGTTTACTCCATCTGGAAGATCTGGGAATTCATTGTTTTGAAGAGATTCATCACTAAGCTCAGATTTTGGCAATAGGTTACCTCCAATGTCATGCGCTAGTTTTCCACCTTGATTGAAAGCGAATCCAATACCGAAGGTGAGGGCATAGTTTTCTGAAAAGTATTTTTCGCCCATAAGGCCAAGTCTAAGCCCTAAAGCGGCACCATTACTATTGATCTTATTGTTGTCCGTTCTTAGCCAAGAGAAAGAAGGACTGGCTTCAAAGCCAAAACGAAAATCGCTCTGTGCATTAAGGCCTAAAATAATAATGCTGAAAATCGCCAGTGTAGCTACAATTTTTTTCATCTTTGACAGTTTTTGATGAAGTTGTTATACAACTTCGATTTGAATATTATCAAATAGACTTTATGCTGAAATACTTTGTATAGAGATCAAATAGATGTTTTTTGTCAGAACAAAGCTTTTTTCCTGGTTGCCGGCAAAGGCAGATTCGTAGCCTTAGCTACGGGTGTGGAAAAGCTGAAGTACTGTTTAAAACAGCATTTGGGGCATATAAATTATTTTGGAATAAAGTCTAATGTTAAATGATTGGGTATTAAAATTTCTATAAGTATTGTTTAAAAGACTTCGAAACTTAATATCCGTCACGTTAAATAAGGATTAAATGACACGATCTATTGCTTTTACTTGTTTATTGCTATCAATCCTATTGGTTTACGCTTGTTTGCCTGACAAAGGTAAAAATATTCCAGATGTTTCTAATATCGAAATGGATGTTAATATTCGACAATTTGAGAAAGATTTATTTGCGATAGATACCAATAATATTAGCACAGAACGACGGGCTTTACTGAAAAAGTACCCTGTTTTTATGAAAGAGCTGTATTTACCTCGAATTCTTCCAGCTTTACAGGATACAGCGATTTTTGCTTCATTTATTACAAGTGAGCCTATGCGGAAACTAAAAGATACCTGTGATCAAGTCTTTGGTGATGTTTCGGAACTTAAAATGTCTTTTGACGAAGCCTTTCGTTTTCACAAACATTATTTCCCCAATAAGCCAATTCCAGATGTTGTAACATTTATCTCAGAGTATACCTTGGGAGTTTTTACTTATGAAGGAATACTTGGAGTTGGTTTAGACTTTTTTCTTGGTGAAAATTATCCAGGTTATGATCCTAGTTTTTTTCCACAATATATCCGTCGAGGGATGTCTAAGGATCACCTTATGGCAAAATCAATGGAAGCCGTCGCAAGTGATTTGGTCGGCGAACCAAGAGGAGAAAAGTTATTGGACTTAATGATCAATAATGGGAAAATTCTGTACGTCATGGATTGTCTCTTACCGCATACGCCCGATAGTATTAGATTGGGTTACACTGCCGCACAAACAAAATGGTGTAACGATAATGAACTTCAAATTTGGGCACATTTCCTAAAAGAAGAATTGCTATATGAAACGCAGTTGAGAGATATCCGTAAACTAGTAGAACACAGTCCCCGCTCTCCGGGAATGCCACCTGAGTCACCTGGTCGTACTGCGAACTGGACGGGTTGGCAAATCGTCAAAGCATATATGAAGCGCTATCCTGAAACAACCTTGCAGCAATTGATCGACAATAGAGATGCGCAGATGATATTAAATAAGGCGAAGTATAAGCCGAGTTAGGGGAGGACTGAATAGGCCGATGAGCAATTACTTTTGGTGATCGGAAAAAGAGACTAAATGTAAAATGTAAAACCGCAAAATTTCAAATGAAAAAGTTTTGCCCTCGATCGTGAATACGTCTTGTTTACTACGGTATTTGGCAACTTTTACATTTTGACTCCCGCCTGGCGGCCCGACAGGTTTATCATTTTGCGGTTTTACATTTAAAATTTTCGCTAATAGCGAAGCAGTTAATATTCAGGTAACTGCATTCTTGTTCGGATTTCACGGGTCGACGAGCAATTGATTATGACCTTCAAAGAAGGGATTTAATGTAAAATGTAAAACCGCAAAATTTCAAATGAAAAAGTTTGCCTTCGATCGTGAATACATCATGTTTACTACGGTATTCGGCAACTTTTACATTTTAAATTTATCATTTTGCGGTTTTACATTTAAAAAAATAACCCCACTATCCTTATCTTTGATCATTCATAAAATAATAAACATACCTATGGCAAATAGAGTGATTCCAGTAGTAGACCTTTCCAAATTCGTAGATGGAACTCCGGCAGAAAGAGCTGATTTTGTAAAAGAAATTGGAGATGCATTTAATAGTATCGGATTTGTAGGAGTAACCAATCATGGTATTCCCAAATCACTGATTGATGGTTTTTACAGCAATTCAAAAGCATTCTTTGCATTGCCTGAAGCGACTAAACGAGCATATGAAATTCCTGGTCTTGCTGGACAAAGGGGCTATACTTCTTTTGGGAAAGAACATGCAAAACAATCGAAAGTTGCTGACCTAAAAGAGTTCTTTCAAATTGGTCAAGAAGTAACAGATGGTGATCCTATCAGAAGTGAATATCCAGATAATGTAAAAACGGAGGTAACGCCACAGTTTACAGATTTAGGTACTGAGTTATATAAAGCATTTGAAAATGCAGGAGGACATCTCTTGAAAGCGATTGCCATTTATCTTGATTTGGGGGAAGATTATTTTGATGATAAAATTCATAATGGCAATAGCATTTTACGAGCCATTCACTACCCGCCAATTACGCAAGAGCCAGCATCAGCCATTCGAGCTGAGCAACATGAGGATATCAATCTAATCACCTTACTTGTTGGGGCTTCCGCAGGAGGATTGGAATTGTTGAGTATGGATAATGAATGGTTGGCCATTACACCGGGTGAAGATGAGATTGTGATCAACGTAGGAGATATGCTTCAGCGTTTAACTAATAATTACCTGAAGTCCACAACCCATAGAGTGGTAAATCCTCCAAGAGAAATGTGGCACCTTCCACGTCTGTCCATTCCATTCTTTTTACATCCAAAGAAGACTATGGATTTGACTTGTTTGGATAAATGTGTCACTGATGAGCGCCCTTTGGCTTATGAGTCAATTACAGCAGGGGAGTATCTAGATGAGCGATTGAGAGAGATCGGATTGAAGAAATAAGCTCAGAAAACTAAACTTTCTCCCTTTTGCGAAGTCAAAAGAGGGTAATATTCCTGTTAAGATTTGTTCTTAGTGGATTAAATAGCTTAGCTTTGTAGTACCGAAGTTATTAATTACCGATAGCTTCAACTTTATTGAAAAAATAGAATATCATGAATACTATATTATTGTTTTTAGGACCTTATGAGATTATTGGCCTTGTGCTGGTAGTTATTTTATTATTTGGAGGAAAGAAAATTCCGGAACTAGCAAGAGGTCTTGGGAAAGGCATCCGTGAGTTCAATAGTGCTCGAGCTACCATCGAAGGTGAAATCAAGGAAGGTATCCGTGATGCTGAACGCAAAGATGCGGGAGCAAAAGGAGATAAGTAATTATTGCTTAACGCAAAATAAAAAAGGCTGCTTCGACATTTGTCAAAGCAGCCTTTTTTATTAAAACTTAAACAGGTTGGATAATTACGTAAGAGGAGGTTGCCAATTTCAATCTCATATAGAATGCAGTCGAGTGAATTGAAGTTGAGTTTGAAATTATTTTTCTTCTTCCTCAACGCCAGAAGGAAAACTTCCCACTTTCCACTTCCAACTCTCTCCTCCCTACTTCCCACTCTTCACCTCCACGACCTTCACCTTAAATACCAACACAGAATTTCCAGGAATAGAAATATTATCCTCTTCAATGGGTCTGGGTCCATACGCTAATTTGGAGGGCACAAGTATCCAACCTTCGCTACCTTTTTTGAAATTTGGAAATGCGTCTTCCCAACCCTGAATTACTTTTCGTTTACCTAATTGAAACTGGTAAGGTTTTTTTTCTTCTGATGCGTCGAAAGAAGATCCGTCTAGCAAATAGCCAGTGTATTCAACTTTTAAAATGTCGCCAGCTTTTGCATTCTCTCCTTTTCCTTTTTTGGTAATGGCATAACTCACACCAGAAGGAAGTCGCTTTGATTTTTTAATCTTTTTATCAATCAGGTATTCCTGAA
>CALGLS010000491.1 GCA_937959375.1 uncultured Saprospiraceae bacterium | reverse complement strand
TTGTAATAATCCCAACTCATTCCGGCACGGACAAAAAAGCGGCGATTTATAAAAACGTCAAGATCTAAATTAGAAACGATTTCAAAATTTCTGTGCTTAATCTCATCTTCAATGGAAAAAATAATTTCGTCTTCATTCGATTCGTAGACAACATTAATCGGATCTTCTTTTGATTGAATGAAATGAGTACCAGCTCCAAGACTGAGCTTCCCCCAACTCTTTGGTCGCTTCTTTTTTCTTGATGGAGTTATTTCGCGAAGGCGGTCATCATCTAAGAAGGCAATCAAACCATCTTCAAAATCAGGTTCTTTTTCTTTCCCTGCTTCTATTTCTTTTCCTTGTAAGCTCTCGAGTTGCAGTTGCTTAACGTAGCGGATAGAATCTCGTTGCCGCTGAAGTGCTTTCATATTTTCAGGATCAAAAGCCAACTGTGCTTTTTTTGCATTTTCCATTTGGCGAATTCCCTCCGCTTGATCGGCGCTAAGTGGTGTGGTGTTGTACTCTGCCCAAAAATTGGGATCGTAGGTTCCAGTCATTCGAGAAAATCGCTGGTTCCGATGTAGTCGTTCATCGTATGGAATCGGTTTACCTTTTTCGGGATTGATTTCTGTCATTTTGACTTCATTGCTATAAATCCCTCCAGAACCATAATGTCCTTTGCGGAAAGCATCGCTGAAATACCAGCGGTCTCCAATTTGACGATAATTAACTTTATAAGAGTTTGCTTTCCAACTCCCCGCATATAATGGATAGTCGTCGTACTTTTTTAAACCTTCTTTTGTGATTTCAAAATCACCTCTAATAATGGCAAAGGTTTCTTTCTCAATGTAAAGTTTCCCTCGCATTCGTGCATGAAGACTACGTTTCTTTTTAGGTCCTATTCTAAAAATATTAAATCCATTTTCGAAAGTAGCTTTTTCCTTACCAAAACCTTTTTTTGTGGTAACCAGTGGAGCATCTTCGTCTTTGTCAAAAGCAATCACATAAACAGACTTACCATTATAAGTAGTCATGCTTTCAAGCCAATACTTATAACAAGGAAAATATCTTTCTTGCAAAAAGTCTTCGCGATTATATACAAAATCAAAACGATGAGCTGCCATGTGTCCTGAATTCAAACCGCGTGAAATTATGGTGTCTAGTGGATTCAACAAATTGATTCGACGGCCTTCCACCAAACTCACTTGACCTTCTTTCTTACTTTTATAACTCTTCTTGTAAATATTCAACACACCTTCCGCCAGATAAATGTATTGCGAATCCTTATCGGTTCTTGACTCTCTATAAAAAGCCAAATGACGAGTTGATTGTTTGGGATAATTTTTAGGAATCGCTTTTACGGCCTCTCTTATAATATTTAGTGCCCAATCACCATCGGTTACTAGAATTTCTGGTAACTCATTTTGAGCTCGACTCAACTCAATACGCGCTGGAACCGTAACGGTGTTGATCGGCTGTTTAAATGTTTTGTAACCCATAAACGAAACCATCATATTGGAATTCGCATATCGACGGGGCACTTTAAATTTGAATTTTCCATCGTGACCAGAAGTCGTTCCGATTCCCTGTTCAGGAATACCAATGTGTGCATATGCGATCGGTTCTTTGGTTATCTTATCTACAATTTTACCAGTGAGTACGATGGTACTTTGGGCAGATAGCCCTGTAGAAAAAAATAAAAAGATGGCGAGTATCGTGGTTAGGTTTTTCATAAGCTTTTCTTTAGGAGACGAAACCAAATAATTTTGTCAATTACTTAAGTTAAGAAAAAGACGATTTGGATTTAAAAATGTTACGTAGGTCCTTTTAGTAATTCCTTCTAACTTATTTTTAGAACCATATCGCCACATAAGAACACATAGTTAATATCTAATTCCCAGTACAACTATATGGTAAAAGACATTGAACAAAGTCAAGAAGTTGCTTCAATGTGTATTGTTTTTCAAAAAAAAAAAGCCAGCTAAGTCCCTCTAAATCAATAAATAACATCGACCAATGGAATTATTGTCAATACAAAGGCATCGTTTCCAGTACTAATCGGATATATATCATTGAAAGCAATTGCGAATTTAACTTAAGTATTATTAATTGAACACAACGAGAGGAATCAGACTAAATTAAATTCCTTCTCTGCCATAAAATTAAAACAATGAAATTTTTAAAAAGCATCGGATTATTATTCCTATTCACCACACTCCTATTTACCTCTTGCCGAAAAGACGATGAGACTGGAGGATCAACACCTGGCCCAGAACCAGAAGTTGGAGTCATCGTTAACGGTTCATTCTCAGGTACAGTAACAGATGTAAACAACGCATCCATCGAAAACGCACTGATTACTTATGGTACAGAAACAGTCATGTCTGACGAAAACGGTTTCTTCTCTTTTCAGAATGTAGAAATCAATACGAAAGGAAGTTTGGTAACTGCTGAAAAAAACGGTTACTACTACAACGCAAAATTTGTGGGTTCTAAATTGAACAAGCAAAACTTTACAAAAATCAAACTCATTGAAAAAACACTTACGGGTACCTTCTCTGCAAACACTGGTGGATCAATTAGCACTAGCGATGGTGCAACGGTTGAATTTGCAGCCAATGCCATTAAGCTAGAAGGTGGTGGGGCTTACACTGGTAATGTGAATGTTTACGCCACTTGGTTAGATCCAACTGCTACTGATCTTGCACAGGTAATGCCGGGTGATCTTAGAGCAACCAACGCTGAGAACGTTCAACAACAGTTGACTACCTATGGTATGATCGGTGTTGAATTAGAAAGTGATGCAGGTGATGCCCTAAACATTGCAGACGGACAAACAGCAACAATCGAACTACCTGTTCCTGCTGAACTACTTGCGAACGCTCCTGCAACGATTCCACTATGGCACTTTGATGAATCTTCAGGATACTGGATGGAAGATGGAGAAGCAACACTACAAGGCGATAAGTATGTAGGAACCGTTAGTCACTTCTCTTTTTGGAATTGTGATGTTCCTAATGATTATGTTTTTATTGAAGGAGACGTAACGGATGAAAACGGTACACCTATTCAAAACTTAATGGTAATCATTACTGAAACATCCAGTGGAATGACGGGCTATGGTTGGACCAATCAAGATGGTGTTTATGCTGGTGCAGTACCAAACGATCAGGACTTGACCATTGAAATTTTGGACAACTGTGGAGCTTCTATCTACAGCGCAGCTATCGGACCTTTTGCAGCTGATGCAACTATCCCTACGATCCAAGTTAGTACAACAGAGAATTTCTTAACGGTATCTGGTACCTTAACAAACTGCGATAATGCTCCTGTTACTAATGGTTATTTACTATTAGATTATGGGTTCGCAACAACAGTACTTCAATCAGATGCAAATGGTAACTTTAGTGAAGTTATTAGTATTTGTAACGCTACTAGTGTAGAGACAACGGGTTATGACTTCGATTCCCTAAAGCAAAGTTCAACTATAACTCATGATGTAACTGGTGCAACAACTTTAGACCTAGGATCCGTATATGTATGTGATGACTTAA
>CALGLS010000490.1 GCA_937959375.1 uncultured Saprospiraceae bacterium | reverse complement strand
ACTTCAACCATTGCAGACCAGGCAGGTGAATACGACGATTGGATTGAACTCCATAATTTTGGTGTGAACGACATTGACCTTAGCGGAATGTTTTTGACAGATAATCCAAACCTTCGTGAAAAATGGAAGTTGCCAAATGTTTGCATTAAAGCTGGTGCTTATCTTTTACTATGGGCTGACAAAGATCTAGAGCAAGGCAACAATCATACTAATTTCAAATTATCTTCAGACGGTGAGCGCCTTGTTTTGTTAAATAATGAAGCAAATAATTTTGAACAAATTGATGTAGTAGAATACCCCTCTCAATTAGATGACGATAGCTGGGCTCGCCTTCCAAATGGTGATGGTCCTTTTGACAATTTAGATCCAACTCCTGGTTACTCCAATGATCCGAATGCGTTGAATGAATTGGGTTTTTCATTTATGAAAATATATCCGAATCCTTCTAGTGACTTTGTGCAAATTGCCTTAGACTGGAATCATGGCGTTTTTAATTTGAACATTATAGATAGTAGTGGAAGGATAGTGGTCTCTGCTGATCAGCTTCGTACAAATTACTTATTGGATATTTCTGCTTTTTCGAAAGGGGTTTATTTTGTGGCGGTTACTTTAGAGAGTGGTGAGGTTTGGGTGGAGAGGTTGGTTCTGATTTGAGTGGACTGGATGCTATTGCTTTTTAAAATGGGGAATTGAACGCAGAGACGCTGAGGCGCTGAGTTGCCCTCTATCATAATTTAACGTAGAAGAGGCGCAGAGATTTTTTCGCTGTGCTTAAAAAGGTTAAAGATGTAAACATCTCTTCAAAATCATGATTAAAAAACTATCCTTTGTAATTAAGTGTTTTTTTGTCAAAAAATACACTTAGAAACCTCTGCGTCTCCCGCGAATCACTACGTTAGTGGGGAACTCCGCGCCTCTGCGCCTCTGCGTTCAAAAAAAACTCCTACTCTACTCAATTCTTTCACAAAAAAGCCCAAAGGAATTACATATTTAAAAAAGAAATGCGGAATTTGCAGGCATGAAAAAACCTCTGATATTAATATCCAACGATGACAGTATCCATGCTGGCGGAATAAAGGCACTTGTAGAAGTTGCTAAAGAAATAGGAGAAGTAATTGTGGTGGCTCCTGCGGCACCTCAATCGGCACAAAGCCATGCCATAACCATTAGTGCACCTTTGCGATTGAAGAAGAGTGATGTCTTCGAAGGTGTGGAAGCATATACCGTCAATGGTACTCCGGTAGATTGCATCAAATTGGCAAACTACGTAGTACTCAAAGATCGCAAACCAGATATTGTTTTGTCCGGTATCAATCATGGTTCCAATGCTTCTATCAATATTTTGTATTCTGGAACGATGGCAGCTGCTATGGAAGGTTCTTTAGAAAACATCAACTCAATTGGCTTTTCTTTATTGGACTACTCGCTTAGTGCAAACTTCGAACCTTGCAAACCTTTCGTCAAAACGATTATCGAACAAGTTTTGGAACACGGAATAGAACACAGTTCTTTACTCAACGTCAACATCCCCAATCTACCAACCGACGAGATCAAAGGTATTCGCATTTGCCGACAGGCTGTTGGTCTTTGGAAAGAAAGTTTTGTAGAAAAAGAAGATCCTTTCGGAAAACCCTACTACTGGCTGACTGGTGAGTTTTTGATGGAAGACGATGGGGAAGATTCCGACATGCATGCCTTGAACGAAGGTTACATTTCTGTTGTTCCATCAATGCATGACTTGACTGCTTACAAAACGATTGAGTGGATGAGGGGGAATATTAGTTGGAAGTAGGAAGTGGGAGGTTTTCCTACTAACGTAGTTTACAAATTTTCGGAACCTGTTTAGCTACAGCTAAACCCCACGACCGAGTGAACTTCCAACTCCCCACCTCCAACTTCCAACCATCAACAAAAAAACAATTAACCGAGATACAATTTTTCCATTATGAATTTACGAACGAATGATTTTAAAGTAGGTTTGATTACGGGATTATTGGTTCCTATTTTAACCTATGGTCTTCTGAGTTTACTTTTCATGTTACTCGCTACTTTATTAACAAGTCTAGAGTTATCGGATCCGAATACTCTGTCTCAGAATTGGCGTGAACGAACACATGTTTTGCTAGCAATCTGTGGCAATCTAATTCCGTTTAATTTACATAAAAAAGCAAGACACGAAGCAAGTATGCGAGGCATGATCTTTCCTACTATTTTATTTGTAGCGATATGGGTTTGGTGGTTTAGATCGCATTTAGGTTTGGGGCCTGCTGATTAAATCTTAATACTGCAGATCCTACGTTAGACGAGTCATTGCAACTTTCACTCTAACTGCAACTTCACTGAAATTGTAACTTCACTGAAATTGTAACTTTCACTCTAACTATAACCGAATCCCTTATATGCGTTACTATATAATTGCAGGAGAAGCTTCAGGAGATTTGCACGGCGCCAACCTCGTAAAAGCATTGAAAGTTCACGACTCTTCCGCAGAGATCATGGGTTGGGGTGGTGATTTGATGACGGAGGCTGGAGCCAAAATTAGTAAGCATTATCGGGAATTGGCCTTCATGGGTTTTTCAGAAGTGGTGATGAATTTGAAAACCATTCTTGGCAACTTTGATTTGTCCAAAAAAGAAATTCTTGCGTACAAACCGGATGTACTCATCCTCATTGACTATCCGGGCTTCAACTTGCGCATGGCAAAATGGGCAAAGAAAAATAACATCCGCGTTTTCTATTACATCTCTCCACAAATATGGGCATGGCATTCGAGTCGTGCACATCAGATCAAAAAAAATGTGGATCGCATGTTTGTGATTCTTCCTTTCGAAAAAGATTTTTACAAAAAGTATGCCTACGAGGTAGACTTTGTAGGACATCCTTTGCTAGATGTTTTGGATCAATACAAAGCAGATGCTGGCTTTCGCCAAAAACATGGATTGAGTGATCATCCGATTATCGCTTTATTACCAGGAAGTCGGAGGCAGGAGATAAAAGTAGCGCTAAGTATTATGCTCAAGATGATTCCGAAATTTCCAAATTATCAGTTTGTCATTGCTGGTGCGCCTTCTATTCCACAAGATTATTATGAGGCTATCCTTTCGGAAAATGGACTGAACGAAGCTAGCTCTCCTGTCAAACTAATTCAAAATAAAACCTACGAGTTGCTTTCTACCTCAAAGGCTGCTTTGGTTACTTCTGGTACGGCTACTTTGGAAACTGCTTTGCTGGATGTTCCACAGGTTGTTTGTTATAAAGGTAGTCCGGTCTCCTATTTTATTGCGCGTCGTTTGGTAAATGTGAAATACATTTCTTTGGTGAATTTGATTTTGGATCAGCCGCTTTTGCGAGAGTTAATTCAGGAAGAGTTTAATCCGATAGATTTGGAAAAGGAGTTGGTTCGGATTTTGGAGGTGGATGAGCAGACTCGGATGAAGCTGGCTTATCAGGGCTTGCGAAAGGTGTTGGGGGATGTGGGAGCTTCTGGACGTTGTGCGGAGTTGATGGTTCGCAGGCTCGCTCACTAAAAGGATGGGACACAGATCTAACGGATTAAACTGATTAGGGACGGATTTTTTTGCTTGCTCTTTTGATGCTCAAAAAACGATTCGTGACTTAATTCCGATTGCTCTTCTTTGTATTTTTTTTCAGACGGGATTGACATGACTATCAGGATTTCTCGTCTGACGCAAAGGATTTAAAATGATTTTAAATTGTTCTTTTTGATAATCAAAAAAACAATTCGTGATATAAAATATGCTCGTTTCGAATTCTTTTACTCGTTTCGAATTCTTTTAATAGCGAAGCTTTTCAAAGAATTCGAAACGAGTAAATCTTGTTAATCCTGTCTAAAACCGCGATATTTTACAAACAGATAAACATTTCCTAATCTTCTTCTATGTCCAATAAAAATCTAACCATAGGAATTCTAGCGCACGTAGATGCCGGTAAAACTTCCTTAACGGAATGCTTACTCTTTGCTGCTGGTGCTACTACGGATCGTGGAAGTGTAGACAAAGGTTCTGCCATCACAGATGCTTTGGCGATGGAAAAAAGTAGAGGCATTTCTATCAAAACAGCAACGGTCGATTTTGTTTGGAAAGACACCGCTATCAATATTGTGGACACACCGGGGCACATTGACTTTTCAGCAGAGGTGGACAGAGCATTATCTGTTTTGGACTTAGTTGTTTTAGTGGTGTCTGCTGTAGAAGGCGTGCAAGCACATACGCTGAACTTGTGGGAAAGTATTCGCGAGCGAGGATTACCTGTTCTAGTTTTTATCAATAAGATAGACCGTAGCGGAGCAGATTTAGAACAGGTGTTCCATACGTTTGAGAAAGATTTAGATGCCTCCTTATTTGCATTAAACTATGGAGACAATAACGATCCGGAAGATCCAAAGGTTATTGACTTTGCAAAAATACAAGCGTATCGCTCTACTCCTATCGTTGACAAATCATTCGAAAACTTAGCGGACCTAGATGAAGCTTTTCTGGAAAGTTACCTTGACGGAAAAACGAGTGATCTACCAACTATTTTTGCGAAAGCTAAAACACAAATACAAAACCAAAAACTAACTGGTGTATTATTCGGAAGCGCAAAAATGGACTTAGGTATCAACAACTTACTGGATCAAATCACTACCCTCTTTGAAACAAATAAAAACACCAATAACGAGCCTTCTGCAAAAGTATTCAAAGTAGAGTATGACGCAAAACTTGGTCGTATGGTGCATGTCCGACTCTATGGAGCTCAGTTGAAAAACAAAGACAGCATTTGGTCACAGCAACTTCAAAAAGAAATTAAGATCAACCAAATTTTTCAACGAAAGTTAGGCAAACTTGAACAAACTGGAACACTCGCCGCAGGCTCTATCGGAATCTTGACCACAGCTGATTTAGTTTTGGCAGGAGATGTCTTAGGGCATGAAAAGTTTAATGCAAATTTCAATAGCATTAGTCAAAGTGTATTAAGTGTGCAAGCTATTGCGGAAGAGGAAAAAGATTATCAAAAACTTGGTGAAGCGCTAGAAATATTGAACATGGAAGACCCACAGTTGGAATTTCAATGGTACAAAGCGGAACGCGAATTTCATCTAAAAATACTAGGCCCTATTCAAACCGAAGTACTGAAAGATAGTCTCGCCAATCGCTTTGGCGTTCAAGCCAACTTCTCTTCTCCAAAAGTCATTTACAAAGAAACTCCAAAGCAAGCTGCTGAAGGCTTTGTTCGCTATTGGATGCCAAAACCTTGTTGGGCCATCATGACTTTCTTAATCGAACCTGCGCCATTGGGAAGCGGCGTCTCCTTCACCTCGAATGTACGTACCAGCGACATCAGCGTCAAATATCAAAACGA
>CALGLS010000489.1 GCA_937959375.1 uncultured Saprospiraceae bacterium | reverse complement strand
TTACTGGATCTGTCATTGCTTCCTTCACATGCAATGGAAGAAGTTGTTTTACAAAAAGGAGGGAACTCAACAATGTTTGGGTCTGGTGCTGTCGGAGGTATCATTGCATTGAACAACCAAGCAAACTTTGACTCAGAATTATGCGCTGCTTTTTCGGCAACGGTTGGTTCCTTTAATCATTACGACCAACAAGTAAAAATAAGCAGAGGTGGGAAGAAATTTCAATCTGTGTTTAAATTTTCAAATATCCAAGCTGACAATAATTTCTTTTACCCAATTGCTCCTGATTTTCCAAAAAGAGAGCAAACCAATGCGGCCATTTCTCAACAAAACATACAACATGATTTTTACTGGCGACCAAAATTAGGCAATGAAATTTCTTTACACGTGTGGCGACAAGTATCAAAACGACAAATTCCACCAACGAACGTACAGACTAGAAGTGAAGCACATCAAAATGATGAAACAACCCGAATATCACTGCAAGCAAAAACGACAAAAAATAAGTATGCACTAAACGCAAAATTTGGTTTCTCTGATGAACATTTAGATTTTTTTGACGAACAAATCAATCTTGTTTCTCTAAGTCGTTTTATCAATTATAGTGGCGAACTCGGCGCTCAATTTACCATCAAAAACAAACATCTATTTTATGTTGGTGTCAATGATGTTTTCACGAAAGTGTGGACCGAAGGATATGAAGCGACTACCTCCGAACACAATGCTGCACTCTTTGCTTCTTTTCAGTTTAATTTTGACAAGCTCGCAATCAAAACTAGCTTGCGCGAAAACTTTAGGGAGGGATTAAGCAATCAACCTGTTCCTGAAATCGCAGTTGATTACACATTGAGTCCCCAACTAATGCTTAAAGCTAAAGGGAGTAAAAATTTCAGGTTACCGACATTTAATGATCGGTATTGGAAACCCGGTGGCAATGAGAATTTGTTGCCAGAATCTGGATGGAGTCAAGAAGCTAGTGTTTTGTATTATCGAAAAAAAGACAAAAACAACTTTAGCTCTTCGCTTACTTTTTTCAATCGAAATGTAAATGATTGGATCATCTGGACGCCAACAGATGGCCTTCCTTTTTGGTCAGCTAACAATATCTCTAAAGTATGGAGTAGGGGACTGGAGTCAAAAATCGGATATAACTTTCGAGTACAAAACATAAACATCAATTTTGGCTTAAGCTATAGCTACATTCGTTCTACTCATCAAGAAAGTTTGTCAACTCCTCAAATCGAAAAAGGTACACAATTGTTATATTCTCCTGTTCATCAAGCTTCCGCAAAAATCGGAATCCAATGGAAACGATTTGATTTGACTTATCGACACAATTACTTTAGTGACTCACGTGGTGTCAACAACAATGTTCCAAGTTACAAAATTGCCAATGCAACACTTCACTACAATAGCAGCATTCAGCAAAAATCCACGACCCTCTTTCTGAGCATAAACAATCTTTACAATAAAAATTATTTAATCATCGAGCGTCGACCAATGCCTGGTATAAACCTAAAACTAGGTCTTCGCTTAAATCTCAACGCCTCCCTTAAAAATTAAGAGAGGTGTATAAAACAATTTTAATAATGAAAAAAATCTTACTATTCGTTGCTGTCTTTTATTCAATAATTGGACAAGCACAAACCACTGCAGGTTTCGAGGATTTCAACCTTGCTCCTGAAAGTTTCCTTAATGGAGAAGACGGTAGCGGTGGATTTACAGATGGAAATATCTTTCTTCCAAATGCTTATAATGATGCATATGGTTCTTGGTCTGGTTGGTCAATTTCTAACACGACTGACGTAACTACACCGGGATACACCAATCAATATAGTGCGATTACTGCTGGCGGACACGATGGTTCAGCAACCTTTGCAACTGCTTTTGTTTTTGGTACAAATTATATTGGAATGGAGAATGAAGCTGCTGACGAACCAGTTGCAGGAATGTACGTCACCAATAGCACTTATGCTTATCTAAGCATGCTTGAGGGTGATGCTTTTGCCAAAAAATTTGGTGGACTTACTGGTAACGATCCAGATTACTTTTTACTGACTATCAAAAAGATCCAAAACGGAACCCTATACGCAGATAGCGTTAATTTTTACTTGGCTGACTTTCGTTTTGATAATAACTCAGAAGATTACATTATTGACGAGTGGACTTACGTTGACCTAAGTTCTCTCGGTCCAGTTGACAGTTTGGTACTAACACTTAGTTCCACTGACGTTGGAGCTTACGGAATGAATACTCCTGCTTCTTTTTGTATAGATAACGCTACCACAAGTGATGGAATAGTAAATACTAATTCACCTTTCGCGAATAATAACTTAGCAGTTTTCCCAAACCCAACGAGCCAGCTATTGAATGTTGAAAATATTGCTTTGAATTCAGTTTGTAAGATTTACAATATGCAAGGTATGTTATTGCTTTCGCAAAAAGCGGATAGTGATTTGCTTTCACTTGATGTGAGTCAATTAGCGGCTGGAAGTTATTTTCTTTCAGTTAATGAAGATGGACTAATTCGTTCTGGCACCTTTGTGAAGCAATAGGGATACCTTCGGTATCTTGGGATTAGACACGGATGGCCGGGATTTGGACGGATAGTGGACGGATTTTCTCGTGGGAGGTGTTGCCTTTTTTAGGTGATCGCGATAAACGAAAAAAAATCCGTCCTCTATCCGTTTAAATCTAGAACATCCGTGTCCAATCCAAAAAAAAGGGCTGTTAAGCCCGCAACTGCCCTAAGGCCTATAAACCGAACGAGGATAATCCAAAATATTAACACCATCACCTTCCAGCTCTTTTATGGCATCTTTAGCAATCCACTCTGCCGCTTTTGAATCAAATTCCAAAATCTCTTTAGCAGTAGTTATAGCCAATTTATTCAAATCTATATTCCGTTTACCAATACTTCGCAAAGCCCAATTCACCGCTTTCTTTACATAAATGCGATCGTCAGTAGCAGCAGCTTTTATAATCGGTAAGAAGTTTTCATAAACTTCATTTTCTGCTTTCTTATCCGCCATACAATATGCAGCCATCGTGGCAAAGGCAGCTCTTTTTTCAAACTCCTTTTTCCGTTTTGACCACTGCACTATTTTCTTTTTAGCTAATGGCCCCTTTGCAATTAAGCCCATACAGAAGGAATCACAGATTTCCCAGTTTTCGAAAGACTTTACCCACTTTTCGGCCAGTTCATTCGTTACGTCTTTTGCCTTGAATATTTTACTACAGAGTAGACGTGCCTCGTAAATCCCTGAATCGAATAACTCAAGGGCTAGGTCATTATTCGTTCCAATTTCTTTTGCTAACACTTTAAGGTCTTTGTGATAAACACCAAGTGACTTATTAGAAACGATATTAAATTTCTTTGCTTTGAAGGCTACCTTCTCTGGATTGGCTAGCGCTTTTAGTTTTTTTATTACTTGGTTGTACTTCATTTTTCTGCGCCCAGAAATTCTTTCTGGGTTAATCTGTGGAACCCATTGGGGTTCTGTGTGTGTTAATCAAAATTCTGAATTCATTATTCAGAATTCGATATTATTTCTTTTCGATTAAAATTCTTTATAACAACTTGAATATGCACCTTTGCATTAAACAATGGGGAAGTCTGCATCACCAGATCCCCACTCAGACCAAGAGGCATCATACAAAGTTAAGTCATTTCCTAGAACTAAGGATGCTCCTAGTAGTGTAACGCAGGCTGTCATTCCGGATCCACAGCTAAAGACTAAGGGTTTATTTCCCAAATCCATTTTTTCAAAAACTGCCTTTAACGTTTCTTTTGGCAAAAACTTACCATCTTTCGTCATTTTCGAAAAAGGTACATTGCAAGAGCCTGGAATATGTCCGCTTCGTGCATTTGCTCGAGGTTCTGGAGCTTCAGAATTGAAACGGCCAGCGGAACGTGCATCTACTACTATTAGTTCTTTGGAGTCAATATTGGTGAGTAATTGTTTTGCATTTTTAATTTTACTTGGAACGAAATTGGCTTCGAAATTTCCTTTTTCGTAGCTCGCTTCGGAATAAGTCTGCGTCGCTCCGCCAGTGGCCACCCATTCATTTAGACCACCATCTAAGACCGCTACATTTTCATGGTCCATAATTTTAAACAACCACCAAGCTCGTGGACTAGAGTAGATTTCGAGATTGTCATAAATTACGATGTTACTATTTTTGTTGATTCCAAGTTTCTGACACTCTTCGGTGAAATACTCAGGGGAAGGAACCATATTTGGGAGACTGCTTTCTTGATCACTGAATCTATTTTTTAAATCAAACTTTCGAGCTCCTGCGATTTGTACATCAGGATGCTTTGCTTTCATATTTGCTTTGTTGGAAAGGGGAGATGCATCAAGGATGACTAGATTTGGATCTTTTAAATTTTGATGTAGCCAACTTGTGCTTACTAGAGGTGTGGTCATTTTTTAGTTTGTTTATTTTTAAAAACTTTGCGGTCTGAAGTTTTGTAATG
>CALGLS010000488.1 GCA_937959375.1 uncultured Saprospiraceae bacterium | reverse complement strand
GGATACTTAAAAACTACTTCAGGAAACTCTACTAAAGCTAGTTTAGCAAAAACATTAAAGACTCCACGTTCTTCATGCACATAGATTCTGATTTTTGTATCTTTAGACAGTCTCCCTTCTATTTCATCTACTTCTACAGGTAATAATGGAAGCATACTTTTAAACTCGTTTCCCTTTCCAGTCATCTTGCAAATCAACATTAATGAAATTAGCATAAGCAGTCCATAATAAACGATCATCTGAATAGAAAAAGATGACCATGCCGACAATTTAGGAATCTGTTTTTCTTTCAATAAAAATTTTTTAATTTCATCATTATTTTCTATTGAAAATAGAGGGAATCGATAACTCTTGTCATCCTTCGTCTTCACATTCATATAGGAATTAAAATATGACACTCCTGATATCCTATCATAAGGGATCGTTATCGCCTCAGGTTTTTTTATCTTTATACCATCTGTTGTGAGGTCAAACTTTGAACTCAAAAAATAATCATATAGATATTTTGGCATATAGACTAAGAAAGCAATTTGAATAATGTCAAAATTTTCATAATCGAAAACTGACAAACCTTTTTCATAAAATAGGGCTATACCTAATACCACAAATAAAGTCCCAAATATATTTCTAAGCCATTTTGATCTGTAGATGATTTTCATTTCTCTTTATGTTTTTTGTTAGAGTATGTTTAAAATTTTAAAGAATTGAAAATCAGCAGCTTGGTGGTTCTGACAATAAATCGAAGAAGGAGCTTAGCGAGCTAAACGACTGAGTTGATTTGAAGTCAGGTTCCCAAAATTCTGGTTTTCAGGAAGTTAATATTTAAACATACTCTTAGATTGTTTTCTTTCAACAAATCACAAAGCTATTTTAACTCAAGGCGTCCAATTTATTTGTACACTCTCTTTTTTTTCTTCTTTCCTTTTATAAACTTTTGTCTAAGAACTTTCCCTGTTTCATCATAATGAATTTCTTTACGATCCCCTTGTAAGTAAAGGTTTTTTCGTTCAAAATAAATCACCTTTTTATACAGTTTGCCAGTCGAGTTGTATTCGATCGTTTCTATGCGCTTTCCTGTATCATAGGTACTTTCGCTTAGTAGTTGACCATCTTTATTGAATAAAAATTGCTTTCCATGAATCTTTCCATTTAAGAAGCTTTCTTGGGTGAGACAACGGCCATTTATATAGTAGCTGCAAACAGTACCATTCTTAGGTTTGTTGCGCCCATAAAAGGCTTTTTTAGGTTTGTAAAATATATCGTATTTTTTAACTTTTGCGCGCTCATCAAATTCAATGGTCAAACAATAGGAGTTGTCGAGTTGCAATACTACATCGGGAAACTTACCATAAGCACATCCCCTTGTTATATTAAGGTCCGTCTCCCTTTTTAAATCGGCAATTGAAATTCCTTTCTTTAGAATAGCATACTTTTTCTTCCAATAAGCTAAACTATTTTCAAAAGAATGACCAGTTTTGACGACAGTCATTTTTTTATCAAATAACGTTCGCAACAACTTAGCTGACCTGTCTCGAATTAAATGATCTGAGTTATAAAGATTGGTCACTAAATCTTTTTCTAAATAATATTGGATTGGGCCAATAGTACTTTTGTTGATCACCCAGAAAACTAAATAAAGACTGTCAGTTCGATCTATCTTTTTAGAACTTATAAAAGTGTGATTTTCTGGGGTTATTTTAAATAATTCAGTGACCCAAGAATAGGAAGAATCAGGTTCAATATTGACTCGTCCATGTTCTCCACAAATAATTAAATCATAATCAACCCTTTGATTGCTAGAGTTATGAATTATAGTTTTATTACTACTTAAACCAAAAAGTCCTGTCGTAAAACGTTTTTCCGATCTATTTTTGATTGTAAAGCTATAAATGGCAGTATTGGAAGTTGTATCCTTAACCATTGAATACTCTATGCCGTTGATCAGGGTGTCTATATTTTGCGATTGAACCTGGATGGAAAAATGCAAGAGACATAATGTTAGAATGATTTTAGATGGCATTTTGATTCTGGTTATTTGATTTTCTTTTTCATGACTCCTTTTTCATTGATTGAATGTTATTTAATACTTCAATGATAAATATAAGTTTTATCCAATATTTTTAATAAGAATTGCAGCAAAATGTAGGTTTATTACTATAACAAAAAGACAATTGAACGCAGATAGGGCATTTAGTCCAAACTAAAAGTCTTCTTGATCATCTTTATACGAAGTTTTTAGTTCATGGAAATAACCAATAAAAGGATAAAGAAGTGCGGTCTTAAAAGGGTACATCCAAAGTGCAAAACCAATTTGTCCGTCTGTTCTGCCAGCAAAAAAAAGATAGAACATACTCGTGCTTAAAAAGGCAAAGCAGGTTAAGAACAAAATAATTAATGCGAAATTGGCTTGTTCTGTTTTCCTGAAAAGGAAATACAAATAAAATCCAATACCAGTAAGTAGAAACGTTATGCTAACCCAAAAAGAAAAAGACCAAAAGTTTACTTCGATACTCTCCGCTATTGTTTCAAGCAAACCGGCGACAATGGTACTCATTATTAAGTTAACCGGTATTCCGAGGAAACCGAATATAAAGCCCCATTTGATGCCAAATCCCATTCCTGACTCTTTCATATTTTGGTTGATTTTAGGTATTTGTTAGTTTGGTTTTCACTTAAGTTATCAAACAATGCTTGGAATTTCTAATAATAAGCAAAATTCCAAAAAAACAATTACGAAACATCTAATTTATTGTAATACAGACAGTTAGGTTCTGTTTGTTACTGTGTTTGCAACATATCCGTAAGTCGTTTATTAAGAAAGATACATACTTATAAGCATACAAACTTTTTACGTAAGTGACCAAGCAGATTCTTCCGCTATCTTGCTGGTATGTTATAAGAAAGAATTGAAGGAGATAAGCTTTGAATGACACGTGATCTACTAAATAGACGCAAGTTTTTCAAGCCTTCAAAAAAAGAAACTTCAAATCTTCCTAAACAAATTATTTAGAACTAAAACATTCTCTAACGCGAAAAATTAATTATTATGAAAAAGGCTAGTATGTTCATTCAAATCGCAGCATCAATCGTTTTCTTACTGACTTCTTGTGGCAAGGATTCGAATTGTAAAAGTGAAGAAATTGGCGAAATTCCTTTATCAGAAAGAGCGGATAATTATGTTGCTTATCCAGAAGGAGATGTCGTTTATTATGTAAATGAAAGTGGCGAAGAATTGACTTTTGAACACAAGGAAGATCTGACAAGGGGCTCACACGTTAACGTCGAAAAAACGGGAGTGAACAACGATCTTATTAATGGGGAAGAACCTTGCTACACTTATTATAAAACTTTCCATAAGTACAACTTACTTAACATCTCAGACCGAAAGTACAGTATGTATACGATGATATCTAATGAAATTGCTGACATCAACGACATGAACGAGCGCGTTACATTTAGATTTAAAGAAAATGGCTTCGATGCAGTTGAAGGTCGTTACTATTTTGAAAGTGATCTATTTGAAGATACTACAACTAGAAACGCTATCAAACGGAAACATGCAGAGATCAAGCTAAACGAAAAAACCTTCACTGATGTCATTTCCGCATCTTACAAAGACGTTGAAGTTTACTTAAAAGAAGGGCAGGGGATTATTGCATTTAAAGGCAGTACTGGTTTGTGGGTGATTAAGTAGTAATTACGTGTTTCTTAACATTATAATTCCTCTAACTTGTTGTTGCAGGTTAGAGGAATTTTATTTTGCTTTCAAAAGCATCTATAAGATCATTTTTACATACTCTTATAGTCTTTGGATTCGATTTTAAAATCTGTTTTTCCAATTGAAAGACAGTTCATTTTTATGGTTCGATCTTTTCTTTTAGAACTATCAATCATTACCATTTCCATCGTAAAGCCATCGACTTCATGCATCCATTCTTGTTGATTCTTTTTCTTTTGCTTTATTTTATGATAGGTGCTTGGAAAACGAATGTCAACTTCTTTAGTAACCCACAAGGTTGCGGTCATATCTTTCCCTGTCATTTTGTATTCTAAACAATTGTAACCTAATATTTTCTTCGAGTTGCCAGTTGCTATAATTTCATAAGTGGCATCCTCTGTTTCTTCGTCAATCGTTTCAAAATTGACACCGATCATCATTTTCTCACCATCATTTTTCATGAAATTAAACATAGCCTCCCGTTCAATATCAAAGACCGTTATAAATTCACCTTTCATTTTTTTGTCTTTTGGCTGAGTGCCCAAATAGTTACCAGAGCTGGCAATATAGTAATCAATATCTATTTCGTCTTTTCCAGAAATCATTCGCATTTCTACTTTGTGATCAAAGTTGTAAGTATCAGCAGGAGCTACTGATGCTAAGCTAGGCATTCCAAAGGTTCTTTTTTTCTTTTTTTGCTGTTCCGTCTTGTCTTCTTTTTCCTTATTAAAGGTAGAATCAAATACTTTTTCAGTTTCCTTTTTGGTCTTTTGTTCGGCTTTCTTTTCCACCGTCTTTTCTGCGGCCTTTTCTATTTTCTTACCTAACTTTTTTAAAAATTGTGCGTTTGTTGTTCCGGTACAGCATAAGCTAAAAGCCAGCAATAAAATGATATTTTTCATGATTGAGATTGTTTTACTAGAGATTACTATTTATTGAACATATCTAAAAATTCCAAAAATCCTTGCGAAGCAGATATTTCGAATACTTCAGAAAGTTCTGTGTTTTACTAATAAACCAAAGATAGGGGAGATAATTATTCGGAACACGAATTTAGGAAGAAGATTAGAGGAGCTGTTGCGTCAATTCCCGAATTGTCACCCTGCAACTAATTGAATACTAGCTATTTAGATTAGTGATGACTTTAAAGGGAGTTTCTGCATACTTTGCTAGAAAGGCACGTTCAAAACTCTTTTTTGAACCAAAGCCACTTGCCTTTGCTATTTCCTCAATTCGGTAATTTCTAAAAACACTATCGGTTTGCAATCGATTAAAGGCATATTCGATTCTCAAATCATTGATGAAAATTGGAAAGGATTTTTCGAATTCTGAATTGACATAATGACTGAGGTAACGCTCAGATTTTATCCCGTGTTCCTTGCAAAAAGATTTACGAGTAATTTTGGGCGTTAGGAATTGTTGTTGCACTACAAGCTGCTCAATAGCTTGCTTCAACTTTTTAAGTTCCACCTCACTTATTACAATCTTTTTGGTAGGCTCTTTTACATCTGTACTGAGGGGCGAAGTAAGAGGTAGGTTTTTCTTCTTAAAAGAAAAATAAATCCCAGCTGATAGTAAAAGTAGGGTACATAGACCCAAAAGTAATTTATTTCGATTTGACTTGGATTGAGACCTGTCCTGCGCTCTCTTTTCTTCGACATCGAGTAGTCCTCTATATTTTTCAATAGAAAAACTAAGGGAATCATTCACAGCTTCGTTGTATATTTTATGATAGACATTTGCCTTTTCTTGGATGCCCAATTGTTCATATACATCGATCAATTTCTTGGCAGCAATCTGTACTTGTTCAGGGTCTTTCGTTTTGAAAGTCAGGTCCAAAAATCTCTCTAAATAATGCGTTGCTTCCACTAAAGAATCCTGCTTAATCAAACAATCCCCAATCATAGAGAAGGCATAACTTTTGGCGTTTAAAAAACTAAAGGTGTCTTGAATTATTTTAAAATTCTGTTGTTTGCAGCGTTCATAATTTTGGGTGAAAAAGTTGTACTGAATAGAAACGTGTTCTTTCAACTTTGGATCTAAGCTCGACTGATTAGTAATTTGATAAGCAGCTGTCAGTGATTCTTGTGCTTTAGTAGAATCGTTCAACTCGACATGAAGTTCGGAAGTCAGTAAATGTGCTTTAACGACCAGCGAAGAATCGTAGCTATCGCGAATCACTAAATCGAGGTACTCAATAGATTTGGAGTAATCCTTAACGGCAGAATAGATGCAACCAATAATAAAGTTATACTGAACAATTTGCTTTTTACTGTTGTCAAATTTGTCTAAGGCATAAAATGCTTTCTGCAAAGCTTCTTGATAGTCGGATTGAATAAATAAAATTTTTACCAATTGGTAATTAAGTGCACTAATATTCTCTTTTTGACTGCTGCTATTTAGGTTCTTTTGAATATACAATTTGGCAACATCGAACTCCGCTTTGGAGATATAGCTGTTAATGTTTTGCTGAACACTATCAGGAATAGTAAAGGCGCTAATAGCTAAAAAACTAAGGCACAAGAGGAATATGACTTTGAATTGGTTCATTGAGGACAAAAGTCGGCTTACTAATCCATTAATCAAATTTTAATCGCATTTTTATTAATGAAGTTTTTTTTAAAAGTATCTTCAATAACAATCTGTGCAATTTTACTTTCCCAACTGACTAATTGGTAACAATCGAGAATCCTCCAAAGCTGCAGTTCGATGTCCCATGGTTTTTAAATAATCAGCATCCTGTGCAAAGGCCATGAATTGCTCCACAGACTGATGCTCTACCAATAAAACTGCGTCCCAAGTTTCTGAATCGGGGCCAATCAAAAACGCATTTGATTTTCCAAAAAAGAGGAGACGACCACCTGCTTTTTCTAATGCGGGTAGGGTGTGATTCATGTAAAGTTTATATGCTTCTTTGCCACTTAGGCTTTGCGCTGGTTTGATACTGTCTAAGCCAGTGTAGTCGGCTGTAACTTTATACTTTATTAAGTTGAGCATGACAATCTTTCCTTTGTCGTGAAAGGATTGGTAGAATTGTTTTCCTGCTTCT
>CALGLS010000487.1 GCA_937959375.1 uncultured Saprospiraceae bacterium | reverse complement strand
AGATACAACGACTTCAGTGGCGACTGATCCTGATACAAAAGATACGGTTGTTCCTCCACCTGCACCAATTGGGATGAAACAACCTTTGCAAACCAAACACGATTGTAAGGTCAAGGATAAGGTGTTGGAGAGTAACGAATTTTGGCTCCAGCAAGATCAAACGCTAGTTGCAATCGTAGCAGACAAAACAACCGAGTCAATTGATTTTGGAGACAGTCATCGAATTTTTGTAGCGATGGATACCCGTGATTGTAAAACACTATTGCGCGAAACATTGCCAGTCAATATGAGTCCGGATTATCCATATTACCTGAATACGAATACTTACGAAGCAGTAAATAAAGTGATTTGCTCCCAAGGTTATGAAGCCGTTATTTGTTATGACGCTGTAGCGCAAAAGCTTTTGCCACAGATGAAGCCTAAATACCTAACAGAGCGCTCTGCTGAAGATGCGCAGTCTGGTATGCCAACCGGAATGGAAATTTGGAATCAGTTTTTGATTGGGAATACATTGGATTTTGGTTCCTATGTTTTTGACCTTTCTGATAAAAAGAATCCGAAATCTATTTTGCCAAATGCAGAATATCAAGATCCAGAAAGTGAGAGTTATACTTCCATGTTTTTATTAGAAGGAAAAGATGGTTTGTATCAAGCTTTTATTCCAACTTTAAATGAAGATCAGGATGGTACTGAAGTAAAAAAAATGTTTAAACAACCCATCGCTGTGTCGACAACTATTGCCAAGTCAGTACGCAATAATCGTTTTATTGTATTGAAGAAAAAAGACGGTAAATCTTCTGTGGTGATTGATATGCAGGAAATGAAAGAAGTGAGCTTGCCGGCTGAGGTCGCAACCAAAGGAGTAAAAGATATTTTGACTTGGTTAAAAAAGAAATAAAACTAGATTTTCAATCTAAAGAACGTAAGATTAGAAACTTTGTAAAATAGTTTCCATAGTGTCAATCGGCAATAGCTTTTAACCAAGTAATTCGTTATTTTTATAAAATTAATCAGGATAGGATTCGCTAGAATAAAGTCGTAGTTACAAACTAAAACAACTCATCTAGATGAAAAACCTATTTACCTTCTGCCTGCTTTTTATAAGCATCTGCACTCAAGCTCAAGTCTACAATCTTACCCTAACCAATGCTTCCGCTGCGGGGACTTTCCAACAAGGAGATTCCATTCACATATGGTCTGATAAAACAACAACTTATCAAGTGTTTACACATTGGTCAGGAGATGGCGCTCAGTATCTATTGAAAGACGACGAATGGCACACGGTCATGATCGTCCCTCCTGGAACCACTCAAAGCAATTTTGAACTAACCGCCAATTATGATGCACTAGGTTCGACTAGCATCGGAACGATCACATTAGAACAATGGGGAGAAGAAAATGAAAGCGGAGCATTCTTTCCAGTTGATAAAGAAATAGAGTTTGCTTATCAGCAAAATCCTAAAGCGATCGTCTTGTTTTTCCATGGCACTGGGGGTAACGCAGGGGCGTGGGTAAATGATTTTGAAAAACGCTCGATGCTCAAGGATTTTGTCTACAATGGTTACGCTGTTTTGGCACTCAATAGTAACGAAACTACATTGGGTAATCAAGATGGAGGTGACGGCAAGATTCGTTGGGAAACCAGCCAAATGAAACAAGATACCAACACCAATATTGATTTCAAAAACGTAATGGCTACTTTAGATCATTACAACAGTTTTTTCGGAGAGCTTCCGGTCTTTGCCGTCGGTGGTTCTAATGGTGCTAACTTTGCGGATTTCGCTGCTGCTGCCTTAGACTTTAAAGCTTCAGCACACCTTACCGGAAATGGTTTGATTAACCTTTTTCAAAATCATCCCAATCTAAAACCTAATATTTGGATTCAATCCATCAATGACAATAATACTTTTGCGGATAGTACACAAGCGCTAGCAAATTATCAGGAATTGATCAATCAAAATATCGCAACAGAATGGCATTGGTTACAGCGTTCGCCTGCATACCCGAAACGTTTTATGCGAAGTATAAATGGGATTGGCGAATCTATTTCTACAGCCTTATATGATTCCCTAAAAAGTCAATCTTATTTAGATACACAAGATCGTTTGACCATTTGGAATACAACTGCTGATTTTCCTGCAGACGATTTTTTAGCAGATTTTAATTTGACAACTGCGCAGGAAAATGATTTTCTATCTCAGCTAAAAATCATCAATGCCGACCACGGTTCCAATGGCGATTTTAATAAAACAATTATTCGATTTTTTGATGAATGTTTAGCTGCTCCAACAGCAGTAGATGAAGCAGTAGGTTTGGCTCAATCTCAGTCATTGGTTAGTCCCAATCCTGCGACTAACTTTGTAAACATCAATCTTGAGAATGGTTTGAATTTTACTTATGAAATTTATAATGTGAATGGTTTGTTGGTTTCACAAAATAGAAATTATGCCGCTCATTTTCGCGTAGATGTTTCCACTCTTACAGCTGGTGTGTATTTTCTGAAAATAGAATTAGTTGATGGTAGTGTTCTAGTTGAAAAATTTGTTAGGAATTGACCCCTCGACTCGCTAGCGCTCGCTCGGGATGACAACTGAACTTGGTAAGCTGTTTTTTTCGACTCCTTCGTCGATCGGGATGACAAGCTATTTGATCTTGTCATCCCGAGCGAGCGCTAGCGAGCCGAGGGATAACTTTCTAATGGACTAACCCAGCAATCGAATTTAAACGTGTTCAGAAAGCAAATCCGTGCTTATACTAACATCTCGGCTCAACGTACGATGCACCGGACACTTGTCCGCAATCTCAAGTAAACGAGCAATTTGTTCTTCACTTAGATCGCCTTCAAATTCAATGCAACGCTCGAAGTGATCGATTTTACTGTTTTTTTGATCGCAGTCGTGGCAATCTTCAACATACTTTTTATCATGATTAATGTGGACTTTTACTTCTTTTAAATCCCAATTTTTTCGTCGGGCATACATTTGCAAAGTCATGACGGTACAAGCCGCTAAGGCAGACGAAAGTAACTCGTAGGGAGAAGGTCCAAAATCATCACCACCAACTTCTTCCGATTCATCGGCAATCATACCATGTTGCCCTGCAAGTATTTCGGTGGTGTAACCTTCCTTGCCTAGTTTTGCAACCACCTGTTTGTCGGTATCTAATTTTTCTTTTTTAGGAAGATCAATGTAGCGACTTACCCAAGATGCAATCGTGTTACCTGCGTAAGATGCTGCGATTTTATCGGTCAACATATGATCTGCACCATCTAAAGTGATGAAGCTTTTAGGATGGTAAGCGGCACCATAAATTTTTGCAGCATTATCTATTTCTACAATTTTGTCTTGGGGAGAATGCAGAACGAGTATAGCCTTTTTGAGGTTGTGCAAAATTTCATACATGTCCTTGCTTCGTAGATCATCTAAGAATTGTTTTTTGATCATAAAGGTTCGCCCTCCGATGGTTACATTCGCAAAACCCTTGGTCTCAATATCTTCGATGCTGCTATCTAGAAGATGTGTCACGTGCTCAGGTTCAGAAGGAGTTCCTATTGTTGCAACTGCACGGATTGATTCAATTTTACTTGCTGCAAAGATAGAAGCGGCACCACCCAACGAGTGACCAACAATGATGGTAGGAGCCTTGTAGTTGTCTTCTAGGAATTTAGCTGCAGCTAAAAGATCTTCGACATTAGATGTAAAATTTGTGTCCGCAAAATCACCTTCACTTTCACCCAGCCCAGTAAAGTCAAATCTGAGTACTGCAATACCATTTAAAGTAAGTGCTCGACTAATGTGTCGAACAGCACTCAGATTCTTATTACCTGTGAAGACGTGTGCAAATATGGCGTAGTTATGTGGAGCACCATTCGCTGGTAATTCCAATTTTGCAGCTAGTGTATAGCCATTTGTATTTACGAAAGTTACTTTTTTTGAGCGCACGGTTGTGTTTTTTTGAGACTTAAGATAAGTCAGTTATATCTGTATCACCTTGATTCTTAGGCTTTTTATCGAATGGTGGCAAGATATTAAAAATTTTCCTTTTGTGTACGACTGTGCCTTAGCATAGTTTTTGCACCATCCCTGATATGAAACTCAATAAAATTAATATATTTGCGCAGATATTTAATACCCCTCCAACTATGAAATCATCTGATACAAACGTATTGTCTAACTTAGACAATTCATCTAGCAAGCCCATTCTGGATGGAGCCATAAGTGACACGGATGGTAGTAAGAAGACAATTTCTACAACGCAAACCACCTGGCTAGGAAAAGAAAATACAGATTGGAATTGTCCGGATAACTGGACCAACGGAATTCCGAATACTTTCAACCATGCCTTTATTCCTACCACTACGAATAACAATAATTTTCCAATTTTAACTACAAATCTCTCAATTGATTTTACCCTCAAGAATGAAGGTTCAATTTCAGTTGAAAATACGACTGAAATAATAGGAGATGGTTTAATTCAAAATGAAGGAACTATTGAGATAATTAATGTCGCTACTTTGATTAATAATGGGAAGTTTGTTAACCTAGGAACCATTACAAATTATGGAACGATCATTAACAAAAAAACGATCGTTAATGAAGGTAGACTTAATAACGATGGTGTAATTGATAATGAAGACTCTATCGTTAATATGAAAGAACTTTTCAATAGTGGTTTTATTGATACTGATTCCGAATTGACTGGAGAAGGAGAGCTTGTCGGTTCTAGTCAGATTGATTACCATATTTAGTACTCAGTTTTATTGACAGGCCGCCATGCCGAGCGTATGGCTAAAAGATCGCTTCGCTGTAAGACTTCCTGATATCGTGACTCCGTTATGGAGTGATTGAAAAGAGGAAGTCTTAGAGGGGAGCGATCTTTTTTTGTGAAAACTACTATGGTCTCTAAATCACAATCTGAGAAGGTAGTGATCTGGCAGCTTGAGGGTCTCATCCCATTTCTCGTTAATTCAACAAAGGTTTTGTATTTTTACAAAAAAGAAATCGATTTGCTGACAAGCACTTACTATCTTGGTCGCCAAATCATTAACCTACAATTATGACATTAAAAAAACTTTCAAGCATCTTATTTTGTCTGAGTCTCTTAATTTCGGCAAACGGTCAATTTGACAACACGCCAGTATTGCCTGGTGTAACAGGACAAGATTTAATAGATGGCTTGGTGACTAATTATAAACCTACTACTGTTTTGACTTATGCAATGGCTCGGGATTCTATGTTTGCTAACGTCTATAGTGAAAATGATAGTTTGTCTTGCGTTTACACTGGACATACGATTTATCTTGACCCCTCACTTGATCCTACTACTGCTGCTTTTATGAATGGGAATGATAACGGAATCAACACAGAGCACAGTTGGCCTCAAGGATTGGGTGCTGGTGATGGCGATCCTAGAAGTAATATTTACCATCTTTTTCCAACTCGAATTGATGTAAACGGAGATCGAGCAAATAGTCCTTTTGCAGAAATTCCAGACAACGAAACGGACGAATGGTACTACCTAGGAAATTCTCAATCATCAATACCTCCGGCAGCAACCATAGATTTGTATAGTGAACGAAAAGGAAGTCAGTTTGAGCCACGTGAAGATCATAAAGGAGATGTAGCTCGCGCTATGTTTTACTTTTATACGATGTATAAAGCAGAGGCAGATAATGCTGATCCTAACTTTTTTGAACTACAACGAGAAACACTTTGTAGTTGGCACCTTTTAGATCCGGTGGATGAGAAAGAATGGAATCGCAATATCAAAATAGCAACTTATCAGTCGAATCGGTCGAATCCGTTTATTTTAGATTGTACTATTGTAGAACGTTGTTATTGCGCAGATCAAGAGCCAGTTTGTATGCCAACCTCATCCGTTGATGAGGAATCCGCTTCTTCTTTTTTTAGCTTAGCGCAAAATACTCCTAATCCTTTTGCTGATAATACTACTATTGAATATCAACTAGAAAAAGACTTTAACGTGCGTTTAGTTGTTTACGACATGCTGGGATTGGAGGTAAAAATTTTGGTGGACGAAAAACAAGGTGCAGGGACTTATCAGCAAACATTTAGTGTTGCTGAATTGAAGAAAAGAAGTGCTGGAGTTTTTCTTTATCGATTGGAATTGATGGATGGAGGAGAGGTTTATTCTGAAGCTCGGAAATTGGTTGTTGGGAGATGAGAAAGAGACGGAAGACCGAAGTCCGAAGACTGAAGTTTTCTTCTAACGTAGAAACACGTTATAGGGAGCTTCGGACTTCGGACTTCCGTCTCCT
Organism: uncultured Saprospiraceae bacterium; assembly: GCA_937959375.1. GTDB lineage: Bacteria > Bacteroidota > Bacteroidia > Chitinophagales > Saprospiraceae > CALGLS01. The sequence continues at coordinate 1,475 of CALGLS010000487.1, read as the reverse complement.
GTCTTTTTAACAAGGACTTCGGTCTTTTTAAAAATCTAACTATGTTCAATAGAAGAAACTTTATACAGAAAATAGGCGGAGCTGCAGGAGCCTTAGCATTTGCTCCATATCTGAGTTCGTCATTAGTTGCTTCGTTAGAAGCTGCAAAGAAACGAATGTTAGGAATGAGTCTTGAAGCTTGCGCTAAAGATGAAGATTTTTGGCGATTGATTCAACAGGCTTATTCGGTTGCGCCAACTCCTATGAATTTGAATAATGGAGGAGTAAGCCCACAGCCTAAGGTAGTGCAAGAAGCTTTCGAACGCTACAATCGTATGAGCAACCAAGGCCCTAGTTATTACATGTGGAGAATATTGGACATGGGACGAGAGCCCCTTCGCGAACATTTAGCAAATATGGCAGGTTGTGATAAAGAAGAAATTGCAATCAATCGAAACGCATCGGAAGCATTAGAGACCATTATTTTTGGAATGCGTTTGGAAAAAGGGGATGAGGTGATTTTGTCAAAACAAGATTACCCCAACATGATAAACGCTTGGAAACAACGTGAGCAGCGAGATGGCATCGTTCTGAAATGGCTTGACTTTGACTTGCCGATGGAAGATGACGATTTGATTGTCGGACTTTACGAAAAAGCGTTTTCTGCAAAGACAAAAGTAGTCCACATCACACATATGATCAGTTGGACGGGTCAAATACTACCTGCTAAGAAAATAGTAGATGTAGCTCGTAAACGAGGCATTGTAAGTGTGGTAGATGCGGCCCATAGTTTTGCACAGCTCCATTTTAAAATCCATGATATAGGTCCTGATTACCTAGGGGTAAGTTTACACAAATGGTTGTGCGCTCCTTTTGGAACGGGGATGCTTTATGTCAAAAAATCCAACATTAAAAACTTGTGGCCACTCTTCGCGAATGGTGAACCAGAGAAAGACGACATTCGAAAATTCGAATCATTAGGAACTCGTTCTTTCGCAGCGGAGCATGCCATTGAACAAGCGATTAATTTTCATGAGTATATTGGTGCAGAACGCAAACAAGCTCGTTTGTTTTACCTAAAAGATTACTGGTCAACTAAAGCAAAAAAGGAAGTGCCGGGTATTCATTTTCATACTTCTTTCAAAGCAGCATATTCGTGTGGGATCTGTACGGTCTCATTTGATGGACTTGATATACAAAAGGTTGCGAATGCGCTTTATGGTGGGCCACATAAAATTCACACGGGTATTGTCAAGCAGGATAAATTGCGTGGCATAAGGATTAGCCCAAATGTGTATACGCTTGAAAGAGATTTAGATATTTTGGTAGACGAGCTGAAGCGTTGTGTTTTGGCACTGCGGGAGAAATAAGTACTTGCTCAACTATTCGGTAATAAGCGTATCAATCAGCTCTTCGTCATAGTTAATCTGTTTTGCAAGGTTAGAGAGGAAATCCTTCTCGACTGGCTTTATTTCGCCATCTCTTTTTGCCATTAC
>CALGLS010000486.1 GCA_937959375.1 uncultured Saprospiraceae bacterium | reverse complement strand
TCTACATCCATTCCTTAATCGTATTCCGTCCCAACTGGTACATATGCACCTCATCTGGTCCGTCAGCAATACGCACTGATCGTCCATAAATCCAATATTCTGACAAAGGCGTATCCTCACTTACCCCCAAACCACCATGTGCTTGAATCGCTCGATCTACTACGTCGCAAGTCATTTGAGGACAAACAATCTTGATCATACTAATGAGGCCTTTTGCTTCTTTGATTCCAAAGCGGTCAATCTTATCTGCAGCGGATAGTGTGAGTAATCGAGCTTGTTCTACTTCACATCTGGAGCGCGCGATGTCTTGGCGGATACTACTGAAGTCTTTTATTTTTCTTCCAAAAGCTTCACGGGCTGCCACTCGTTTACACATCAGTTCGAGTGCGCGCTGAGCTGCTCCGATTAAGCGCATACAGTGGTGAATGCGACCTGGACCTAAGCGACCTTGCGCAATTTCAAAACCTCGACCTGCTCCAAGAATTATGTTTTCAATCGGTACGCGTACATTTTCCAACAATATTTCTGCGTGTCCGTGAGGGGAATCATGTGTTCCAAATACTTCTAAAGCACGTACGATTTTTACACCTGGCGTATCTGCGGGAACGAGAATCATACTTTGTTGGATATGGCGTGCTGCAGTGGCATCTGTTTTCCCCATTAGTACATAAACTTTACAGTTGGGATTCATGGCACCAGTTGACCACCACTTACGACCATTAATGACGTACTCATCGCCTTCTTGCACGATAGAGGTAGCGATATTAGTTGCATCTGAAGAAGCTACATCAGGTTCTGTCATCAAAAAAGCTGAGCGTATTTCACCTGCTAAAAGTGGTTGAAGCCATTGCTCTTGCTGCGAGAGATTGCCATATTTAGCAAGCACTTCCATGTTACCAGTATCTGGTGCCGAGCAATTAAACACTTCAGACGACCAGAGTACACGTCCCATAATTTCTGCCAGTGGAGCATATTCTAAATTAGTTAATCCAGGGCTCACCGCTCCATATTCTTTGGGAAGAAAAAGATTCCATAGTCCTGCCTGCTTCGCTAAAGTTTTGAGTCGTTCCATTTCTGGAAAAATTTTCCACGGATTATTTCTGGTGAATGTTTTGTATTCTTTTTCCAGCGGATAAATATGTTGCTCCATAAACTGGCGGAGTTGATCTTGGAGTTTTTTTGATTGATCTGAATATTCAAAATTCATATTATGAAGTTTTTTTTAGCGTGATGCCTCAAGATAGCTAAGCAATTGGAAAAAGTGAAGTACTCTATAAATTGTTGAAAAATAAAGCCCCGAACTCTGATAAATCAAAGATCGGGACTACTTTTAAAAACTCCTGTTCAAAAATTCTTTGGGGAGAAGTTGGAAGTTGGAAGTCGGAAGACCGAAGTCCGAAGACCTAAGTTTCCCGCGATCATATATCCGCGTTAGACGAGAACTTCGGACTTCCGTCTTCGGACTTCGGTCTCTCCTACGATTTCATCTTATCATAAGCCTCCTTAAGTTTATCATAAGTCTCCTGCATCATGCCTATTTTTTCTTCTTTTACTTTGTCTTGCAAATCAAGGTCTCCAATTTTAGAACGTAATGTCAGCATCTCTTTTTCATTTTTGCCTACTACGTATCTAGCGTCTGCAATCTCAGTTTTTAGATTTAGGTTTTCTTTTTTGAAATTATCCAATTCATGTTCTAGTTTTTTGATGCTATCTTTATAATTTCCTTCCTTTAATAATTTCCAAAACAGCCAACCCAAAGCCCAAGCTCCTGCTAGCATTAATAAAAGATAGGGAGTACATTCTGCGCAAAATATATTTAATAGTCTCATTGTTGTTTGTTTTATTTTGGTTTAGTTAATGCTCAAAACAGTTCTTCGATTTCGGTAGCGACCATCTTCTGTGTCGTTAGTCGTTGCGGGTTGCAATTCACCTTTTGAAATCACAGAGATTCGATCTGCTGCAATACCCTTTGCTATGAGTATATTTTTAATGGACTCTGCTCGATTCAATCCTAGGGTCATATTCGCAGCTTCTTCGCCCACATTATCTGTGTGTCCGGTTATCGAAAGTTTTTCTTCCGTTTGTTTAAGTCGCTCTGAAAGTTTTTGTAAATAATTGTCAACGTCTGTATTTTTATCTTTTACAGAAGAGTTGAATGGAAAATAAATGGTACTCTCATTATCAACTTCAACAATCGTTGTTGTCTCTTTTTTGAGTGCTTCCATCCAATTAAAACTCGTACCTGCAAAAGCAGCTGTTTCCATTGCGACCTTATCTTCAATAGATCGAGATGAAATATCTATTCGTTCAATGGGAACAAATTCTTTGATCATTTCACGAATGGCAGCGGCACGTGCTAGTCCCATGTTGTCGTAGCCTTCTGGTGCTTTTTCGCCTTTGTAATATTGTCCAGTAATCTGGAGCACATTATCTTCCGTCATTCCCTTTAGGATTGAATTGGTTTTGTATGCTTCAAAATCTTGGCCTAGGATCGGGTTTGCATTCATCCATTTGAAGCCCAATGGCAAAGTGGCCCCAGCGGCAATTGCAGCAGTGGCTTCATCAGCGACCGCCGCTTCCGCAACAGCTACACCGCAGCAGGCTCCTGAGAGCTTATTACTATACCACCATTGTGTACCGAGAAAATAGAGCACTGTGAACGCAGAAAGGAGTAATACTTTTGTATTCATTTTGTCGTTTTTCGTTAGTTTATGTTTGTTTTATTTCATTTTGAGAAGTATAAAATACCGCTCAATTCACTCAAATCAGAATATTGTTTTAGCTAAAGTAATTGTTTTTTTTAATTTTCCATGCTTTTATACTGCTGTATTTTCTTAGGCCTCAATTACAAAAAAAGAAAGGCCTTCGGTTTTACACCAAAGGCCTTTCTTTAAAAACAGATAGCAACCCGTGTTATTTAAACATTTTTTTGTCAAAAAAAACAAAGGTCATTTAGTCCAAATAATTTACTCTTTTACAAATTTGAATTGTTGACTTAAAGTATTCAATTCATCTACCAATTCAGCATAGTAAACACCTTTTGGCAAACTCTCAATACTCAAATTAAAGGTACGCTCACCGTTCAAACTTATTGGTTGCGCCATTAGTTTCTTACCGCTTGCGCTAAAAATAGTTAGTGCAAAATCACCACTGACATCATTCCCAAAAGAAACAGAAATGTCATCTTGCGCAGGGTTAGGGAAAACGCTCACTTTATTGTCATTCGCGTTTACGTCAAGTACCACAATTTCACTGTACTCAAAACGACCATCCACATCAACCTGTTTCAATCGGTAGTAGTGCTCACCTGTTTTGTAATCACTATCGTAAAATTCATAGTTATTAATTTCAGTAGTGGTACCATAACCAGGAATGGTGCTAAGCAATTCAAAATTACGTCCATCAAAAGAACGTTCTAACTCAAAGCGATCATTATCGATTTCTGAAGCGGTTTGCCAAGTCAAACGATTCGCAACTCCTTTGAGGTGTTCACCTTCAAATGAAACCAACTCAACAGG
>CALGLS010000485.1 GCA_937959375.1 uncultured Saprospiraceae bacterium | reverse complement strand
GACTGATGCGACTTGTGGCCAAGGAGCAGGAAGTATTGATATTGATGTGACTGGTGGTTTAACGACTTACACTTACTTGTGGAGCAACGGAATGATGACGCAAGATATAGATGGAATCTCTGCAGGTATTTATAATTGTACCATCACGGATATGAATGGTTGTACTTTAGTAACGCCAGATTATGTTGTGGCAAACCTAGGAAGTGATCTGTCTTTGAATTCAACGACTGAAGGGAATGTCAGTTGTTTTGATGGCAACAATGGTTTTGTAAATCTAGATGTTACAGGAACGGCAACACCAATTACTTTTGCGTGGAGTAGTGGTGAGGTGACTCAAAATATTAGCGGTCTTGGAGCAGGTACTTATAGTTGTACCATTACGGATAATGCAGGTTGTACCGCAGTTACGCCAAACATAGAAATAACACAACCAGATGCTGCCTTGCTATCTTCCCTTGATCAACTGGCGAATGCCTGTACTGGTGCGGATAACGGTAGCATTTCTATTTTGGTAAGTGGAGGAACTACTCCATATACTTACATGTGGAGCAACGGAGGAATGACGAATACTATTTCTGATCTAGCAGCAGGAACGTACTCGTGTGTGGTGACAGATGATCAAGGATGTATTGTGGAAACAGAAGTTTACGAAATCATGAGTGTAGATAGCGACCTTAGTTTGAGTACATCATCGGTTACTGCAATTTCTTGTTTCGGACTAAATGATGGGGCGATAGATATTGAACCAACAGGAACGGCAACGCCATTTACCTACCTGTGGTCAAATGCAGCAGCAACAGAGGATTTAGGTAATTTATTTGCAGGAACTTATAATTGTTTGATTACAGATGCAAATGGATGTGTCTATCAAACGGAAGATTTTGTTGTGACAACTCCTGATGAATTAGTCGTTTGTATGGTCAACATTCAAGAGCCTTTATGCGACGGTGTTGCGGATGGTTGTATTGATCTAATGGCTTGTGGTGGAACGGCTCCCTTTACCTACCTATGGTCAAATGGAGCTACGGTTTCTAATCCTTGTTTTTTACCAGAGGGAACCTACAATTGTACCATTACGGATGCAAACGGTTGTGAGGTGATCAGCCCAGCATATGATTTAGAGTCTACTGCGATTCCAATGACCTTGGATGCGAGTTCATCAACCAATGCGGCTTGTGGCCAAGGATCTGGGGGAACAATTGACATTACAATAGGAGGTGGCATGCCAGCTTATACCTACCTCTGGAATAATGGAGAAACGACGGAGGACTTAGTTGATTTAATTGCTGGAACGTATACATGTACGGTTACGGATAATCAAGGATGTACTTTTGTAACACAATCCTTCCAGATTTTGAATGACGGAAGTGATCTTATGCTGACTGCGATCGCAGCAACGGATGTGCCCTGTTTTGGAGAGGCGACTGGTGCAATTGATATTTCAGTAAACGGTAGTCAAGAGCCAATTGAATTTCAATGGAGTAATGGCGCAATGACAGAAGATATAGACGGTTTGATTGCTGGAGCTTATAGTTGTACAGTTACTGATAACGTGGGATGTTCAATTGTGGTTTTGGAAGTTGAAGTAACGGAGCCTGCGTCAGAGGTAGAGGTGGTTCAATTGGTTGGACAAGATCCGACTTGCTTTGGTTCGGAAGATGGTTTTGTGAACTTAGAGATTATTGGAGGAACGATGCCTTATTCGTTTGAATGGAGTGATGGTTCGGTGAGTCAAAATTTAGATAGCTTAACTTCAGGTGATTTTGTTTGTACCATTACTGATGGAAATGGTTGTGAGTTAGTGACTGAGATGGTGACTATTGTTGAGCCGACAGATATCAGCTTGTCTACTTCAGAAATAATAAATGAAGTAGGTGGCGGGGCAAATGGAAGTGTAAGTATTGAAGTGGCAGGAGGGCAGAATCCTTATACTTATTCTTGGAATGATCCTGCGATGTCAACAGGTGCAACCTTGAGTGATGTACCTGCTGGAGAGTATTCTTGTCTAGTGACAGATGCCAATGGTTGTACAAAATCATTTGGGGTATTCATCGTCCAAAATACGATTAGTGTTAATGAATTAGAAAATGCAGGTTTTGAAGTTTATCCAAATCCATTTGTTACTCAGTTTACGATTGTATTGGAAGAGGTAGCTACAAATATTCAATTGATAGATGTTGCAGGTAGAGTACTTTATCAGGATGCCTCACCGGGATTAGGTTTGGTAAAACAAGTCGAAGTCGAACTGCCTGCAGGAGTTTACGCCTTGAAGATACAAATGAACGATGGTCGAATTGGTATTCAAAAAGTAGTAGTTCGATAGTTTAATGCCGTGATCTAATGATGATCTAAGTGGACTGTTTATAAAAAGCAGGATTGTGACTCAGGTTGCGATCCTGCTTTTTTATTTGATTGATGATGCTTTGCGCAAAACAACAAAAAGGACAAAATGGCAGTTTAAAATATTTAAACCTGACTATTTGTCATTTAATATTTTTTCAAACTGCTCCTTTGTCCGACTTTTACACCAAAAAGTGGCATGGCACATCGATTGATCATGGTAAAGTGTACTTCAAATTATTTCTAACTAAAAAAACTTTAAAAATGAATAAGTATAAAAGATCAAACAGCCCACTACCTAGCATCGTAAAAATGATTGATAATCTTTTCAACGATGAAATAATCAACCACAATCGCCAAGGCCTCACCGTATGGAATGGATCGATGCCAGCAGTGAATGTAAAAGAAACGGATGATCAATTTGATTTGGAACTTGCTGCTCCAGGCATGAGCAAAGCAGATTTTAATATTGAAATTGATGCAGATGTATTGACGATATCTTCTGAAAAGAAAGAGTCAAAGGAAAATAAAGAAGATAAGAAGGAGGCGAGATTTACGCGACGTGAGTTCCGGTACAATGCTTTCAAACGTTCGTTTAATTTACCAGATTCGGTAGACACTGCAAAGATTGCTGCGAACTATGTAGATGGTATTCTAAGCATTGTGATTCCTAAAAAAGAGGAAGCAAGACCACAACCTGCTCGCAAGATTGATATCGTATAGTAGTAGCTTAAAAGCTTCAACGTTTTCATGAATTATTAAATAATGTGTTTTGGTTTTAATCGTCTGTTGTATGACGATGTGAATTAGGAGTTAATTTATTCGCCCTTTATCAGCATTGCTGATGAGGGCGTTTTTGTATGAGACCGCTTCGCTGTCAGATCACTTTGTCTGCCGATGGCAGACTTGCTGTGAGATCGTCGATCGCTGCGCTCTGACTGAGAGATCACCGCAAGCGGTTGAGAGACGCTCGTCTGACGCGGCCAAAAAAATGCGGAGCCTACGTTCGAGTGAAGTCTCTCAACCGCCAAAGGCGGTGCTCTCTCAATGAGGCCTTCAAGCCGAATGATCTCTCAGTCAGCCTGCCACCGGCAGGCGCAACGATCTGACAGTCTGCTTGCCGGCAGGCAGACGCAGCGGTCTCACACTCGTCTAGTCAAAAATATATCTCACTCCAGCTCGTATTCCCAAACTAGCATGCTTCTCTTTAACCGGATTTTCCTTTGTAGAAAAAAGTGTTTCAAAACGGAAGCCCGGTGAAAAGTGTACTTGGAAATTATCTGATAAATTGTACGCTGCGTTTAAACCGATGTAGGGTTGAATGCCGATGTTGGTTTTGAACCATTTGTTTTCATCTACTTCTAAATCGTAAAAGGCATCCGACGCAGTATTTGAAATTTCACCTGTATACTTTGTAGAAATATTGGCGTAGATACCACCCTCAATTCCAACAGACCAAGGTTCGTACTCAAACTGATATCCAACAATCACAGGGATGTCAATTAAGTTGATGTAATTGTAGTGTTTTTTTGTAAACTCTGTGATCGTAGTAGTTTGAACATATCCTTCGATACTATCTATTTTGCCAGTAGCAGTATTGATTATAATTTCCGTGACGTCCCAAACGCTATCGGTACTTGTTAAACTTGAGTTACTGCTGTAAAGGCTAGCAATACGCGTGTACTCTGCGCCACTTCTAAGGTATAGATGGTTTTTGGTGTAAACCGAAACTTCAAAACCTAAATGAACGGTTTCTAATTGCTTTTCTGATGCATTTCTTCCAGCAGTGTATTCAGGAATACCGATATCGCCATTTGAAGAAAGTTCATTTGTGGATTTACTTACACCGCCATAAAGACCTAGTCCAACTCGAAGTTTTTTAGTCGCTTTCTTTAAACGATTTAAATTGTTGACATACGTATCTAAAGCATTCTTTTGTTGCGATTCAGGTATGCTGAAAGCATCATCTTGGTTGCTAATATTCTCGTTTAATGCATCAATTAGTAAGCTGTTGGTTAATGATTTATTCGTTGATAGATTTGGTGTTGTTTTCTTTTGTGAGACAACTTCATTCTGGTTTAAAGAAGGAGCAGCTTGGTTATTCTCAATAAATGTTTTCGTATCAATGTCCTTCTTTATCATTATCTGATCTTGCTTGCTTATATTGGTTTGAACACTAGTTGAACTTGCTGTCGATCGTGCTACAGTTCGCACTGCTGTGCTCGTAGTAGTTGCGGTGGTATTCTTAATGTCACTAGCGTTTGTAGTTGTTTTTACTTTCGTAAAATCGTTTTCAGTTACTTCTGTAGTGTTGGAAGCTGTATTTGTAGTTGCACCAATTGAGAGAGTAGCAGTCTGATTGTTTAGGTCAGTTTGTGTTGTGTTTGCTGTTGATTCAACTGGAGTACTGGTAATCGGATTAGTACTTTCAATGGGTTGATTTGAGCTAATAGTATTTCCTTGGTTGAAGTTAAAAAGACTAAAAGCGGTAAGACCTAATAAAAGGCCAAGCAAGAAAAAAACAATAACTCTACGGTTACCTTTCTCTTCTTTTACGTGCGGATATACGTTGGCCCACAAAGCATCGGTATCGACCGGTACTTCGAGTCCATCGAATTGCTCGCGTGCGTGTTTTTCAAATTCAGTATTCATATTCTAAGTCTGATTTTTTCTTTTGTGATCAATATTTTTTTGAGAGAAGCACGTGCTCTTGTTAGTTGAGAGCGGGAAGTACTTTCTGTAATGCCGAGCATCTCACCAATCTCCTTGTGGCTAAATCCTTCGATCGCGTAGAGATTAAAAATGGTGCGATAGGAATCTGGAAGTTGATTGATGATTTCCATTAATTCTGCGGCAGCCATGTTGGAGTATGCACCGGGTTCAACCGAATTCTCTGGTTGGTCGTCAATGGTGTATAACTCATTTCTAAAACTGTTTTTACTAAAATATTTAATCGCAGTATTGATAACAATTCGTTTCATCCAGGCCTCAAATGTGCCCTGTTCCTTGTAGTTGGTGATCGATTTTAATATTTGAATCAAAGCCTCCTGGAGAATGTCTTTCGAGCTAGATTGATCCTTAGTGTACCGTCGACTCACCGCCATCAAAAGCCCTGAGTACTGAACGACCAGTGCTTTCTGAAAACGAGGATCTTGCTTTTTGCAACCTCGTATAATTTCTTCTGGGGTGTGTTTTTTCAAATTGAAGTTTTTTCGTTTTAAGTAATTAGTTTTTATAGTTTTATAACTGCTGGCGATTTGTTAATTAATCGCCAGCAGTCATATCTTAATCTCTAAGTATACTGAAGGCGATGTCTATATCTTTAGTTACTGTTGTTTGTAGAGCACTATCCCAAAAATCTAAAGTTCCACTAATGTTGCCAGTCGAAAGTTCACCAACGTTTCCAAACATATTAATGTCAAGTTGCGAAAAATTGCAGCCAGTGCCATTGCAACTATAGTTTAGAAAACCTCCACTGGTTGACGGTACTGTAATGTTGGACCAAGGTATATTTGTATTGTCGTATGACATTGGAGCTACTTCGCTTATATTTGATAAACTAAAATAGACCGTTTCTGTAAATGAGCCAGGTATTGAAGCGCTTATTGAGAGTGTATCGTTTGTTGCGTCGTAGCCAAAACCTACATCAGGGAAAGTGGTAACATCTCCGTCTATGGTGACCGTTAACCATTCTGGTAAGGGGTTGTCACAGGGCATAAAAGTACCAAGGTCTAGTGGGTATGTAATGGTATAAGTTGCTTCGTCACTTGTGGTTAAGTCGTCAAGGTTACCAGCTAATGCTGTTAGTTCAGTTTGATTGTTACAGTTGTAAAGTGTCATTGAAACATCGTTCCCGTCTTCAACATAAAATGTATAGTCATTGTCATTTAACTCAATTTCAAGCCAGCTGTTGGTTACAGGATTACTTGCACAGTCAAGTATGGTTGCTGTGACATCTATTTCTTGAGTGGTATTGGTAACATTGAACGTTCCTAAGTCATAGCAAGTGGTTGTGTCTGTAGATGGAGGTATTGGACCGAAATTGGTGCTAAATAATTCTGTGCAATACCAGTTTTCGAAAACAACCAATTGTAGCAATTCATTCGCAGGAAGTTTACCTGAAAATTCACCTTCACTATTTGTCCATCCGCTTCTTAACGCGCCACTTGAAAGCAAGGTAATACGGACATGTGCATTAGCCAAGGGCATGCCGCTAGCACTTAATACAGTACCGCATGCTTTA
>CALGLS010000484.1 GCA_937959375.1 uncultured Saprospiraceae bacterium | reverse complement strand
TCTCCAGAACATTTTTTGCAAATAAAGACGTAGCTGTAACTAGTTGGGAAGGTGAATTTAAGGGCGTGTATGATTTTTTACCAGGGGAAGAACATCAGTTCGCATTACATAGAGATAGTTTTTGGGTTTATGGTTTGCCTTATAATGAATGCCAACATCGATTCGATGTTGTAGCTAGTACTAGGGTGGCTTTATTGTTCCAGGTTTGGGATGTTTTGGATCAAAATGGGCGTTGTGAGGATAAATATCAAGGATTTATGGCTGTTGATGTTGATAGTTTTTTCATCGATATAATTGGATCGAATTCAAACCCAGATTTGAATGATAAGAAGATGTCAGGCGTTAAAATTCACTAATTTTTTAATAATAAGATTATGAAAAAATATATTATACTTATTGTGATTTTGATGTATGTATTAGCATCAAATGCACAGATATGTATTACGGAAGAAGTTAGGAAGAAAGTTTATAACATGAGGGAGCTGATGCAAAAGTATGAAGTGGATTATTTAGAATTGTATGATAGCTTGGCGGTACTACCCGAGGAACACTGTACTTCGTATTATATTTTGGATGATGGGCATTTGTCGGAAGAGGGAGCAGTCTTGTTGGGAGATTGTATTTTGGAATTAGTAGAGTGAGTGGCTCTATAGAGGATTTTGTTTAAGAAAGAGTATGGGGTGAGATGTATGAGAATTTAATGTTAGTAAACGTATGGTCACCCAAGTCTAAAGCGCCCCCCAAAAAAAACTCGACCGAAACGTCCAAGGAGTGTGAATGTTATGCAGCAGTATAATTCCATTATTTGAAAAAATGTTTTATTTAAAATATTTTGAGGAAAGGGTTGCAATTTTAGCAGCTCTTTTCTCATTTAGTATATAGGGTATATTGAGAAAAACATCAACTCAAATTTTTTTTAAAACAACAACAACCATGAAAACAAAACTACTCTCCTTAAAAAACACAATAATCATAGCGCTACTCATCAGCCTAGCCTACAGCTTCACAGTTAAACAAACTTCAAGTGCCAGTGATTACCTCCTCATTCAAATACAAGCAAAGAAATACTTCCATCTCATTTATGTCAACAAGAAAGAAGTAGACCAAGAAGGAGTTGTCGAAAAATACATCGTGATAACTTCAGACTACCCAATGGCTCAAAGAAAATATAAGAAAAAGGGATTTGAAGTAATCGAGCGAGATGGTAAATCGGGCAGTTTAGTTTTTGATTTACTAGGCTTATTTCAAAAATATGAAACAGAAGGATGGAGAATGGTTGGAAGTAGTGCTGCAGCGGGTATGGATGATAAAGGTATTTTTCTGACCAGATCAACTTTAGCAATGAACCAGTATATTATGACCAGAGAACGATGAAGTAAATAAAGTCAGATTTAATTTTTCCCACTAAGCCGCCGCCAAAGCGCCTTCAAAAAAGGTGCCGATCGAAACGTAGAAAAAATTCTAAGATCCTCCATTATATTAGTCTCCTCGTCTAAAAATTTAAAAATCTGAGTCGCCGAATTTTTGCCAAACATGGAACTAAATAATTCTTCACCCATCTCATTTTTATTTTTCAAAATATCAAGCAACAAAGAATCATAAAAGCGAAAACGATTTTGAGCAACACCTTTAGAAGGCAAACGCCCCGCTTTCAAATTGTCAATAACCTGCTGGCAATAGCGTTCCGTATTTTTGAAAAAATAACCAGAGCTAGGTCGTACCCAACCACCCGCTGTTCCAATCTTAGTCAGATGTTTTTGATGTTGTTTGTGAAAAGGAAAATCACTCATAGGGATTACACCCTGTTCTACTTCAGTTACTTTGTATTTTTTTAATTGCAAATACGCTGTAAAATATTGGTGCAAAATTTTATCGTAATCTCCATCATTAATTAGCTCTTCCGTAAAAAGGGTAAACTCCACCATCGCCTTTCGTCGCGAAGTTGGAAGCACATAGTTGAAGCTCGTACTATTTTTCCACTTTAGACGAAAGTCCATCATCACAAATTCCTCCGGATCAAAAAAGTCCTCCTCCGTTTCAATCATCCAACCTTTAAAATGTTGCAACAATCGAGTGTGTGAATCTTTATGTTCATAAAAATTAGCATCAATACGACTATCAAAAACATGCTTAGCCTGGTACTTAGCCTCTCTTCCCTGTAAAACACTCGGAGCACCAGCACTTACTTGCTCAATGCTATCTCCCATCCAATGAAAGTTAGCAGCACTAGAAATTCGATCCTTCCCATGATTATAAAAATCAATAGACCTCAGCATTTTATATCGATAAGATTCCATGGCCAAAGGCTGATGAATGGCAGAAGAATGAAAACTCCCTTTGTGCCAAGAGTGATGCAATAAGTCATCCCACTTCCCAGTCCCCGCTTCCCAAAAACACCAAGTACGATCATTCTCAGATTTACTTTCTTTCTCCACAATGAGTATTTCCTTGTCGGAAAAAAAGTTATCCGACATCATAGCCAGCGCCAGCTGAATCCCAGCTCCACCTGCCCCAATAATTGCGTAATCGTAAATTTTTGTCACCATCTTCATTGAAAAGCTAAAGATAATTAGTTTACTGAAAGCAGTGAAAAAATAAAGGAACGCTTTTCGGAATAGCCTTTAAAAGTAAGGTGAGTTACTATACAGCAGTTAGATCAAAAGAGAAGGATAAACAATAAGCCCCTTTGCGCCCTACAAGTTTGCTGACCAAACAAACCCCCTATGCGTCCTCCACGTCCAAGGGCTATAAGCCTAAAAAGTCTATGTGTTTAGACCCACGCAAAAAGGCCACCCAAAAAAAAGAATAAAAACTAAAGAGAAGGATAAAACAACAAGTCCTTAACAATACTAGCCGCACGGAAATGCTCCCAATTCGATTCCTTGTAAAGCAACCGATTCGCAATAATTTCCAACACAGAAGGATTCACACCCAAGCCAAGGTGGCTTCCACGAACCTGTATATTCTGATGAATAGAAGTTTCTTCAGCTTCCATACAAACCTCCCAAGGCACCATGCCATCCTCTTTCGAGTAGATCGCAGTAGTCGGTACCGGAGCCGGCTTAGGAAGATCATTTAATAATTTAGGGTCAAGATCAACAACACGCTTTCTACCCGGTAATAAGTTGTACAACCAACTCGCATTATTTGGTTCATCAATACCGCGAAACGGCGAACCAAGCGTAATCACCTGACGAACCATTTTAGGACTTTTCTTAGCCAACTGGCGAGCATAAATACCACCCAAACTCCAACCAATAATCGTCACCGGTTGCTTGTTTTCCTTGTAAAGTGTTTCCAGCTTTTCAGCCAAATCATCGATGAAAGAAACTTTGCCATAGTTTCTCCCTAAATCCCAAGTAGAAGAGTGATAACCAAGACTGTCAATGAAATCACGCATCGGTCCCGTCGAAAAATCACTGGCCATAAAACCAGGAATTACCAACACCGAATGTCCGTCTCCCTTTTCACAAGATTTGTAAAGCTTGCGATATGGAACAGAAACACCTAGTTCCGCTAAAGCTCTAAAGGCCTCAGTAGCAAACCAGAGAAACTTAGGTTTCTTGCTATCGTTATTTGTTTTTTCAGTACTTGTCATAATTATCGTTTCAACATACCAAATCAAATTTTTGCGATTTCCCTCAAAGCAATCACATTAAAAACAAATTCAATGTATACCCTTGTCTATGCAAAACTACTGCCAATAAGACGTTTTAAAGCGACTTTAGGCATTGAAAGTTCAGCACTTTAATATGCTTTTAACTTATTCAAAAAGAGGGGATTGTCTCTATTAAACCGGGTGACTTAGGGGTAAATCACCTTACAATATAGCTTAAAATCCTCAAGAATATGAAATTTATCGATATAAATTGAATCTATAGGACAATCTGGACATGAAGGATATTCTGTATGGAATAAACTAAAGAGTCGTCTGATCCTCGCTGAGTTGAATGATTTATCTTCTAACGGTAGAGCAATATGCCTTTATTTACCTGCATCAAAATGCAACAAATTCCACCCTCATTCACTATATTGTCTTTTGAGAAACTAGAAAAAAATAGTTTTGTTCAAGCACTTAAATTACTCAAACCCAGAAGTTAGTTAAAAATCACTTCGCAGATATAGTTGGAGTTACTACATAACTTCCCCATATGGAAAACATACTTAACGATTCTAAATTTCAACGTACACTCTCTGAACTTGCTGAACAACTCGGCGAAGAAAAAAGTGTCGTTACCGAAAAAGCAG